>CAYSDT010000323.1:0-1087 GCA_964429835.1 uncultured Ardenticatenaceae bacterium
ACGGCCGTTTCTCGCCATCGCTCGCAGAGGCGAGATAGCGCAATGCAGCGGCAGGCATAACCCCTAATTTTTCAAGTGCGTTGCACCTCGCAGGTGCGTCGCACTTGAAAAATTGGGACTTGACAAAAAAACAGATGATCTATACCCTATAGATCGTTCCACACACACAAACACCCAAACAGACGATCCACATGCTTGACACATAGCTAACCCTCGTATAGTATAGTTGTAGCTAGGCTATTTTCAACTAGGCTAAACGAGAGGTTGACATGATATTTGTCGGAAGAGATCGGGAACTAGAGGTACTGGATAATCTGTGGGAATCACCCCGCGCAACGCTGCTCATTCTATACGGCCGTCGGCGCGTTGGCAAAACACGCCTGCTAACCCATTGGCTGCAACAGCGCACGCGACGCGGTTTTTACTGGGTTGCCGAGCCGTCATCATCACTTTCGCAACTGCGCTCATTTTCACAGGCACTCATGCGCTTCATGGATGATGAGGCCGACATTCCGCCCGATTTCACCTTCTCCACATGGGAACTCGCTTTCCGCCAACTCGCCCTCTACGCCCAACAAGAACGCACCGTCCTCTTCCTCGACGAAGTCACTTACCTCATCGACGTTGACCCCAACTTTGTCGGCATTTTGCAAAAAGTGTGGGACAGATGGCTGAATGATTCCAAAATCATGCTCGCCCTTGCTGGCTCACAAATGGGCTTGATGCGCCGTCACTTGCTCGATTATGACGCGCCTTTACACGGCCGGGCGACCACACAAATGCAACTCCTGCCATTGCCTTATGGCGCAACCCAAAATTACTTTCCCGAATACAACGCGATTGATCGCGTCAATCTGTACGCCATGTGGGGCGGCGTTCCCGCCTATTGGGAACGACTGAACCCGCAATACGACATCTGGGAAAACCTGCGGCGCAACACATTGCCCGCCCATTCATGGATGACGGATGAGTCGCGCATTTTATTGCAAGATTTCATCACCGATCTGCACAACTACGTCGGTATTCTACGCGCCATCGCCGATGGGCAACGTGCCATCGGGCAAATTGCCAAACGGACGGGGCTGAC
>CAYSDT010000323.1:1187-4213 GCA_964429835.1 uncultured Ardenticatenaceae bacterium
GTGGGCATCAGCGATTCCGCCCCCGCGCTGTTACTGGGCGATTGTTACTGGTCGGATGAACCGATGGGGCAAGAGGCGATTTCGGATTTGATGCACAAAACCGCGCCCATCGTCACAAAAATGCGCGATAGTGTTTGCGATGTGCATTACACGCTCTTCTCATCAGCCGGCTGGAGCGAAGACGCGCAACGGTACGCAACGACGTTGACGACGACAAAGCCGGTTCGTCGCAAGCATTGGCAGCTTGCCAGCATCAAATTAGTCGATTTAGCGGAATTGGATGCGGATTTGATCGCGTGGTCGGTTTAGCGTAGGTCAAGTTTGCAAACTTGACCTACAACGCGACGCAGAGCGTCTAGGTAAAGCAAGTGTGGTTTAGCGGAGGTTGAGCGGCCAATACAGGCTTGTCGAAACTGTAGCGGGGCAACCATCACCGCCTTTGCCTTCGACAAGCTCAGGCGACGGCTAGTACAAAAATCTAAACTGTCATTCCTGCGTAGGCAGGAATCCACAGATTTCCAAAGACATGGATTCCCGCCTGCGCGGGAATGACAAACGTGAAGATGTTGTTTTATCGGTCAGTGTGTGTCAATCGTGAGGGTTGGTATGCAGCGACGGGTGATGCAATTTACCCGACGCAGAGCGTCTGATCTCGGCATTCCACGCAGAGCGTGGAAAGAGGTTTCGTAGTTTGATGTTCTGCCCATAGAAAGCAAAAAAGCCAATGTATTCACATTGACTTCGTTTGCTCTCGCATTATTCATTTAATCGCATACTTTCAGGCTGTTTAGCACTGCAATGCTGTCTAGCCATTTTCGAAAGCCCGTTGTGTGGGGAGGGGGAAGGTGTATCTGTTTCCCTTTATGCAATCGAACTAACAGGAGAATAGCATAGGCTGATCTGCGTGTCAAGCATTATTAACTAATGCTGAAATGCGTGTAGCGGTTGCGCTATCCCCATCATGAGCGATTCTGATCGTGTGGTGTCTTCTGCCTTATTGGCAGCTAATCGCATATTACTTGAACGCCGCCAACGGGTGGGGGTAACGGTGTCTGCAACTATGCAGGCAGTCAGTCGCCCCATCGCCCATGCGGAGATTGCAAAATTACCGCCACACTTGGGGTGGGGGAGTGAGCGCATAACGGCCGTTTTGCGTATAGCACATCAAACCCGAATCACCCCATCGCCCATTCAGTTGCCTGAAACCACTCTAATAGAAGAAGCCCCACCACAATTATTAGCAACAACTGTCAAAATTTACCCGAGTATTGCGCTTGGGATGTTGCGTGAAGAACAAACGGCCGTTGGTCGTATTTGGTTGTTGGCACGTCACTTTGACGATGCAGGAAGCGGTAAAATTCGTATAGCGGCGTTGCGGGGGTTGATTGCGACCCCATCATCACCCCAGCGGGTGTGCGGCTGGCGACAGTTGCGTAATTTGTTGCGACAAGGGGAAGGGGTGTTTTGGGAGCGCGATAAGACACATTTATGGCTGTTTTCAGCCGCTAAAACAGCATACGCGCTCGGCGTGACACGGCTGACAGGCAAACCCATCGCCCTGCCTGTATCCAGTTTACTGGGCGGCATTGGGGCAGTACGCGCCCATCTGTACGCCAGTTTCCATAGTGGGCGCGTTAAAGAAACGCGGCGAAATGGCGTTGACGCGATGCCCATCGCCCGTGAGACATTAACGGCCGTTTGCAACACAAGCCCCACCACGCAACGTAAATACGAAGCGGAAACAAAGTTAGCCGTACAACAAAATTACGCCATCGGCGGGGTTGTAAATAAGGAGAATGCGGAGGCGAGCGCGTGGAAGCACGGCGCGGGAGTCTTCACCATTAAAGAGCGGAATAATCATTCCGTAAAAGAGTATCTGGCTTGGCAATTGCCCAACACATATGGAAGCAGTCACCAACAACGGCCGTTAGGCCGTCAAAAGCGAATCAATCGCGCACTCAAAGACCTGGTTACGCAAGGGATGCCGGGGAACGTGGAGGAAGCGGGCGAATCGGTGGTGGCGAAACGCTATTATGCGAATGGGAAATTGGCGGCAAATGCGCGTGACCGCGCCGACGGGGAGTTGTATTGGCATCAGAAAAAGGGGCGAAACGGCCGTTCTTTCTGGTACACCTTATAATGGAAGAGAGCGACGGTTAATAGCTGCCTATTTACTCGGTAATTAGTTGGTTACATTATAGGGATTAACAGTACTTATTTGACGTTATATGAAAGTAATAACTGCTCCATATCAGCCTGATCATGATATATACTATATAGCTGTAAATCGCTCCCTTTAGGGAATAAATCGCCATCAACGATACTTGAAAATGGATTACCACCTAGCAATTTAGCCGCTTGGGTTAGATATAAACGGTTCAATTGTTGACTGGTTAATAGCAGGTGCAATATCTTTGGGCCAGCCGCAGAATAGATGAAACGATAGCCTAATCTGCTTAATTGTTCCATCATTTGAACACCGTCAACGCCGTTTTTGCCAACGATAATTACTTGTCCTGCTTTGGCTTCAATTTCGGCTATGCGGACGGGATCGGCGTTGGCTGTGCTGAATATGATTATTTTACGGCCGTTTTCTGTCAACACATCTGGAATTGGAAAATCAAGGCTGTTGCTGATGATGGCTATGTCTGGTTGAGGTGATAATCCTTGTTCTTGTCGCCAATCGCGCAAGTCAGCGAAACAGGGATCGTCGGTTTGTAATATCTCTTGGGCGCGGCCATCGGCGTAATCGCGTAAATAGCGGCCACTGCTGATAATAATGTCAGCTTGGGCGGCTAACTCCTGAAACAGCCGCCAATCACGGGCGTTGGAGATGGCATCGGGAACCATCAACCCCGCACGGGTGGGGTGGGGGATGGCGATGCGGCCGTCGATGCTGCTGATGAAATTGGCGTAGACGAACATCCCTTCGTGCTTGCGGATGTTGTGCGAGAGGTAGAGGTTTGTAAACGGCCGTTTATCCTTTCCATCCACATAGAATTGAGGTTCATTTTTATGTTCAATGG
>CAYSDT010000324.1:0-3002 GCA_964429835.1 uncultured Ardenticatenaceae bacterium
GTTGATTGTTTCTTTTCCATCTTGCAGATATGTTGCCACAAATGGCAAACCAAACGTAAAGCTCACGCCAATAATGTGCGCCCATAGCTGATCACCGCCGAGCAGGTATGCCCGAAAATGACCGTAGATGAAGACGGACAGTTGACTGGTAAATAAGAACCAAAGGCCAAAATGTAAGCGCAAACGGCCGTTTTTACCATCATCCATCCCCAATACAAGAAAAGGGAACGGCCACGCCGCGTACCAGAGCCTGAAATTTAACGCCTGCGCCAAATACGCCCACAACACATCGGCCGCGCCGCGCAGGGGGGAACGGCCGTTTATCCCCCACCACAGCAGCCATAACGCCGCCAACGCCAAGGCGATGAGTCCAGCCTTGCTCAGTACCGTCAGCGAAAGCGGCCATCCGCCCGCCCGCGCCAACATGACAAACAGGGTCATCGGTGAGAAGCCCGCCCCGTTGGACGCTTCGCGCAACAGCCGCCACAACAGATCAAGCGGTGAGCCAAAGGGCAAAAAAGTGATGAGGATCAATCCCAGCCCCGCCACGCTGCTTGTCAGCAAAAAGCGCAAGCGATGGCGATTTGTTTCCATCGCCAAAAGTATCGAAATGAAGAAAAAGGGGAGCGGCAACAGCCCGATGATTTTCGTCAATGGTGCAAGCAGCATGATGATGAAACCGACCGTCGGCTTGCCGCGCTGCATCACAAAATAGCCAAGCACAAGCCAAAACAGCATCAGCGCGTCATTATGCCCATCCATGACGAAGATGAGCAGCAGGGCGGGATTCCACGCCCATAATAAAAAGGCAAGCGCGGGTGATTTTACCGTGCGGCTGCGGGCGATCAGCCAGCTGATGGCGATGTGCAGCAGGAGGGCGAGCGCTTTGAAGGAAATTAGGCTGACGAGGAGGTTGTGGGGAGAAATAGAAGCTATTCCCCACGCTGCCATCTCCCAAACAGGGCCATAGGGGGTCGTTTCCGCCGCCCATTCGCCTGCGTAGGGCAGGTATGGGTCGTCGGGGAAGTCGGCGGGGCCGGTGGTGAACGAGTTTTCACCGTACACGGCCGAAATGCGCCCGCGAATAAAGTAGCGGTAGATGTCGTTGGCGTTGAGGGGGTAAGTGAGCAGGAGGGGGATTGCAAAAACGGCCGTTACCATCGCCAATTGCCACAATTTTGGCGGCACGGTGAGTTGTCGTACCTGCTTTTGTGCCAGCGCGTAAAAGCCAAACAGCCAGCAGAGGATCAGCACATATTTTACGCCGCCCCAGAAGGATGGTTCAAAAAAACGGCCGTCTACCGTCGGTGCAATGTCAAAATTGGGGAGTAAGGGGAAGGTGTAGGCGAAAAACAGGTAGCCGATGAAGAGGAATGCAGTTATAAGTTGCAAGTTGCAAGTTGCAAGTACACGACTTGTCCACTTGTCCACTTGCTCACTTGCAACTTGCCCACTTGCCACTCTTTATCGCCCTTGCGAAGCCAACGGCACAACCAGCGTGACCATCGTTCCCTTGCCCGGCTTGGATTCAATCTTGATGGAGCCGCCGATTTGTTCAGCACGTTCTTGCAAATTGATCATGCCCAAACTGCCACGCGAACTATAGTCACGGTTCACTTCTTTTACGTCAAAGCCAACACCGTTATCTTGAATTCGCACAACAAACAGATCTTCTTCCTGCCAAAAGCGCACTTCAACCATTTCCGCTTTGGAATGTTTGCGGGCGTTGCCCAACGCCTCTTCCACGATGGCAAAGACGACGGTTTGTGCCGATTCCTTAATTAAATCGCCATTTTCGCCGCCAACGAGCCGCATGTTCAACCCGTCCGTCTCTTTGATACGCCTCATCACCGTCTCGATGGCCGCAGACAGCCCTTGCGTTTCCAAAACTAACGGCCGTAACGAGAACAACATACCGCGAATTTCCTTCGCCGTCTTCTTGGCTAACTCTTCCACCTTTTTCAGCTCAATGACGGCTAAATCGGTGTCACGCGCCATGAGCGAACGAATGAAATTAACACGCATGGCGATGGCGGCGATGGTTTGCGTAGGGCCATCGTGTAAATCACGCGCCAACTCTTTACGCGCTTGGGTGTCCGCGTCAATCAGCCGTTGCTTTTCCGCTTCCAGCCGCTCAAAAAGCTGTGCGTTTTGCAGGGCGATGACCGCTTGGTCGGCGATGGCATCCAAAAATCCCAACTCTTTTCTGCTTAATTTGACAGGTCTGCTGACCCCTAACACCATCGCCCCGAATATCTGAAAACCCGCCCGCAACGGAATGACGATGGCGAGTTTTGATTTTTGAAAGGCGTTGTATTTGGAAAGTTCGGGGTCGTTGGCGGGGGTGTAAGAAACGGCCGTTTCTGCTTTAGCAAACGCATCGGCCAGCAAGCCCGCCTTGCCGAGCGTACTGCGTTCCATATCATTGTTCAATAAGCGACGAGAGGCGGTGGGGTATAAGCGTTTGCCCCTAAACAGGAAAACCACCCCCGTGAACCCTTGCTCCGTCGCCCCCGCATCAATCAGCGTTTGGCGGCAGATGGTCAACGCCTCATCGACAACACGCTCAAAACTGAGCGTGCCGCGCAAAACGGCGGCCATAGATTGCAACGCTTGCCCCTGTTTTTCACTGGCGCGTAAATCACTCAACTCTTTGTCAAACAGGGCGAGGGATGTTTTCTCCACCTGTTTACTCGCATTGGTGATGATGGCTACGGAAACGGCCGTTAATATCACAAATGCCACGGCCACCACGCCCAGCAACAGCACCATATGCGTCCTGTCATCCTGCCCAAGGAACAGGTAAAAAATGCCTGCCATCAGCACATAAACGACAACAGCGAACAGAATCACCATCAGGCATACTTTTTTATTTTCAGACCGAACGGCCGTTGATATGGATGCTTGTTTTTGCGTCTTTGCCATAACTACCAAATTACGTCGCTTTAATGTTTATAACCGCTTAAACCGTGTTGGAATTGTCAATTATTAATTGGCAATTG
>CAYSDT010000324.1:3102-4213 GCA_964429835.1 uncultured Ardenticatenaceae bacterium
CAATTGATCATTGACAATTTTAGTGTCCCTCTTAATTTTTCGTCAATGCCAGCGCAATTTGCCCAGCAACACGGCCGTTATTCTGCAACAACGCCATATTCGCCCGCATACTGCGCCCATCCGTCAACTCCACCACACGGCTTAACAGCCACGGGGTCGATTCTTTGCCATGAATCCCCTGCTCTTCCGCTTCCCGCGTCGCTTGGGCGATGGCCTCTTCGGCATCATCGGAGTCAAACGCATCGGCGAAGGGGACGGGGACGGTGAACAACAGCCCATTTTGCAGCAGTAGTTCGTGATGAATGCGAATAATCGCCGCCGCTTCGTCGGGATTATCGACGCGCACATCGACGGGCAAGCCGCTGCTCAATGAAAAGAAGGCGGGCATATCATCTGTGCCATAGCCGATGACGGGAATGCCGTTCGTTTCCAGCACTTCACGAGTGGCGGGCAAATCCAAAATGGATTTCGCACCGCTGCTGACGACGGCGACGGGTGTACGCCCCAATTCGGTCAAATCCGCACTGACATCAAATGGATGACCGCGATGGACACCACCAATGCCGCCCGTCGCAAAAACGGGAATGCCAACTTCATCGGCTAAAATCATCGTGCCAGCAACCGTCGTGGCTCCATATTCCCCCCGCGCAATGGCGATGGGGATGTCGCGGCGGCTACATTTCCGCACGGTGCTGCCGTCCATCTGCCCCAACGCTTCTAATTCGTCGTCGGTCAGGCCGACGTGGACGATGCCTTTGAGGATGGCGATGGTGGCGGGGATGGCACCGCCTTCACGAACGGCCGTTTGCATGGAAACGGCCGTTTTTACATTATCAGGGTACGGCAAGCCGTGCGTGATGACCGTACTTTCGAGGGCAACAACGGCGCGGCCGTCGGTTAAGGCAGATTGAACTTCGGGGTGAATATAGATGAAATCAGATATGGACATAAGTTGAGTAAACTCCTTTATTTAAGTTGGCGTGATCTTGCCCGATTTTGTCTATCTTGGCAACCTTAATATAAAGGCGAGATCAAAAAAAGCACTGCAAACGCAGTGCTTTTTATTGGGTGATGGTTCACTCCCTTCGAGAGTGACCCATTCTATCAAGTG
>CAYSDT010000325.1:0-2879 GCA_964429835.1 uncultured Ardenticatenaceae bacterium
CCCCTTCGTCAATTTCCCAAATCTGGGTCGCCAAGCGGCTGACCAGATAGCGGTCATGGGAGACGAGCAGGATTGTGCCGTCGAACTGTTCCAACGCTTGTTGTAACACCTCTTGCGAAGGGATGTCGAGATGGTTGGTCGGCTCGTCCAACAGCAGGAAATTGGCTGTACCCATCGTTAATAATGCCAATGCCAACCGCCCGCGCTCGCCGCCGCTGAGGTCGGCGACGGATTTGAATACATCATCGTTGCGGAACAGGTATTGGCCTAAATAGGTGCGGGCTTCCTGCGGCGTAAGGCGACTGTGGCTCGTCACTTCATCAATCACCCGCTTTTCAGGGTTAAGCTGGTCGTGTGCTTGGGCGAAGTAGCCGAGCGAGACGCTGGCACCGAACTTAAACCATCCGCGCAAAACGGCCGTTTCTCCCAACAACGTCCGCAAAAATGTCGTTTTTCCACATCCATTTGCGCCAATCAACGCCACCCGCTGTCCGCGCTTCAACTTTATCTTGTCCATGCTGAACAGTGGCGTATTCGTGTACCCAATTTCCAGTTTGTCGGCGCGGAATGGCAGTTGACCGCTCGGTTCGCATTGGAATTTGACGCGCATGGTTGGCACGGTGGGGACGGGCGGGCTGAGTTTGCCCAAATGCCGCGCCGCTTCGTTTGCGCTGAACGTGCGAACGCGCCCGCCGATTTCTGACCAGCTTTTGCTCTGCAAATTGTCCAGCGATTCGCCAGTGTCGAGCGTCTGTTCAATGATCAACAGGTCGCGGGTGAGCCGCTTGAGCTTGCCTTTGGCGATGTCCGTCCGCCCGCCAGCGATATGTTTGCGGACGAAGGCGAGTTCTTGGGTTAAACGGCCGTTTTCACTGGCAAAAAGTGATGCTTCTCGCGCTTCCGCTTCGCGCCGTTGACGGGCATACGCTGTGTAATTGCCGCGATAGCTTTTCACATTCCCATCGCCCATCGCCCAAGTGTGGCTGATTACGCGGTCGAGGAAATACCGGTCATGGCTGACGACGATGAGTGCGCCGCTCCATTTTCGCAGGGTGCTTTCCAGCCATTCGATGGTAGCGGTGTCCAGATGGTTAGTCGGTTCGTCGAGGATGAGCAGGTCTGGTTTTTCGAGTAGCAATCGCCCCAGCGACAGGCGCGTTTGCTGCCCGCCGCTGAGGTGCGAAAGCGGCGTTTCCCACTCGCTTTCGGGGAATCCCAGTCCCAACAGCACCCGTTTGATGTCGTGCGGATACTGGTAGCCGCCGCCGTGTTCGTAACTTTCTTGTAAACGGCCGTATTCTTCCAAAACGGCCGTATCACCCGCACTCATCGCCGCTTCTAACTCGTGCATTCTAGCCGCTTGTTCGTGTAGCGAATTAAATACGGTGAGCATTTCGGCATAAATGGAATGTTCGCGGTTGGCAAAGGTGAGGGCGGCTTCTTGTCGCAAATAGCCGACGGCCAGATGGGGCGTGATGGTTACGCTGCCGCCAGTTGGCTGTTGTGCGCCAGCCAAAATGCGGAGCAAGGTCGTTTTGCCGCATCCGTTCGCGCCCACAAGGCCGACGCGCTCTTTTTCCTCCAGCCGCAAACTGATGCCGCTGAATAAATCAACTGCGCCGAACGATTGAGAGAGGGAGGTGGTGGTGAGAATGGACACTGGGGAGGGAGTTGCAAGTTGCAAGTATGCAGGCGTTTCACTTGCTACTTGTCACTTGCAACTTGCTCGCTTGCTACTTGTTTCGTTTGTACGGAATAATGCGTTTGTGGCCTTTGTCTTCGTAAAATGCACCAGGATGGTCTTCGGCGGTGATTTTTTGCTTGCCGCTCCATGCGCTGATGTCTACGCGGTAAACGGCCGTTATTTTCAAATCAGTATCCGTCGTGGATTCATAATCCACATCGGGGGTTAGATGGGAAAAATGTTTGTCGATAAGCAGTTGCAACCCGCGTTTGGCTTCGGCATTGTCGGTGACGAGGCTGGTTTTTCCGAAGATGACGACACCGTTGTACTCAATGCCAAAGTTCATGGCGCGGGCATCAGGGAACATGCGCCCCACTTCGCTGACGTTGATGCAGACGAGGCCATCTTCGCTGACATTGCTGAATGTGCGCCCTTTTTTCGCCCCGTGCATGTAGATGGCGTGATTTTCTTCATCGTATGCAAAATTACGGGCGACTGAAAACGGCCGTCCGTCATGCACTGTCGCAAATACGCCAACGGGGGCGCGGTACAGTACATCTATAATCCATTGTTTATCGTCGATGGCGCGATCTTTGCGCCGCATTGTTGTGTCTGACATGATTTAACCTCTTAAAAAATTATGTATCCATCGCCCCGCGATTTTGCGGTCTGGATTTGCGTTTTGTAGGGAAGAAACGGCCGTTTTATACATCCCCTCATCCATATTGCCTTCCAGCATTACCTGAATATCTTCCATGATGGACGGCGTGAATTCGGGATGCCCTTGCATCCCCAACACCTTATCTTCAACTGTGTACAAGGCGATGGGGCAAAAATCGTTGCCGCCCAGCAGTTCCGCATGTGGCGGTAACATCATCACCTGATCCTGATGGGCAAAATAGAGCTTACATTCGTCTGGTGTAAAATCGCCCATCCACTCTTTTTTATGGCTGATACTGAATGATTTTTCGCCAAACCCTCGCCCTTTTTCTGATTTTTCCACGCGCCCGCCCAACGCTTGCGCCAATATCTGATGCCCAAAGCAGATGCCGATCAATTTGATGTCAGCGGCGTAACAGTCGCGGATAAATTGGGAGAGCGTATCAATCCACGCCAACTGTTCGTAAGCTCCATCAGGGCTGCCCGTGATGATGTACGCATCACATTCGTCGGGCGCGGCGGGGAAATTGCCGAG
>CAYSDT010000325.1:2979-4164 GCA_964429835.1 uncultured Ardenticatenaceae bacterium
GAAACCGCGCACCATATTTTATTCGATGTCGGCGGGGGGGTGACGGACAGCTTGCGTCGCATCCCCTATCTGGCAGGGGAGAAGGCGCGGCTGGATTGGCTGGTGCTGACCCATTGGCATCCCGACCATACCAATGATTTGAATCGGTTGTTGGTGTCATACCACCTAAATCGGGGGCGATGGGGGAAAGAACAAACGGCCGTTTCTGCCTATTGTCGCACTGGTACGGCCGCATGGTTGCAAGCCGAACATTCATACGAGTGGAACACGTTCGTGAACCCCCATCTTTCCAACGAAAACAACCCGCCCGGCGTTGTACTGCCATCAGTTCCCATCCCGTTGGCGGGGGTGATGGTTACACCCGTGACCGTTTCTCACTTTGGTGCTGACCGTTGTGCGGAGGACAAGTCACAGACTTGTTACAGTTGTGCGGCGTATGTGATTGAAACAAGTGCCTCTAAAATAGTCCTGCTCTGGGACATCGACAGTGAGAATGAATGGCTTGTAAACCCACAAACAGATGGGGAGAAAACGGCCGTTTCTCTCCTTTCTAACGCCGACACCCTGTTCATCGACACCAGTAATTGGGATTCTGGGGGTAAACGCAGGACACATCCCTGCTTTAATAATGTGCAACGCATCGTCCGCACATTGAACCCGCGCCAAACCATGCTCGTGCACCTGTCAGGTCATGGCAGTGGGCGCGGTAATGTGGGATGGGGCTGGCCGAATGCACGGTGGCAATCAGAAGCGCAAAAAATATGGGCGGCGGAGAAATTACCCGGCACGGTGGGCGTTCCCGCCATTGGTGATGCGTTTGAGCTGGGATAGGGAGCAGGGGAGCAGGGGGGATGAGGAGATGAGGAGCAAGGGGGGATGAGGAGATGAGGAGCAGGGGAGATTAGAGAGTGTCTCTCTCCCCCGCTCCCCCGCTCCCCCGCTCCCCTGCTCCCCTGCTCCCCCGCTCCCCTGCCCCTCATCTCCTCATCTCAAGCCACTGCCCACCGCTTCACAAGACTGTGTGTGGTGGGCAATATCCCCTGCATACGCCAGCCGAGATAGATGAGTTCAAGCAGAGCCGCCAAATTCAGGGCAACAGCGGCGGTGGCGAGACCATCGCTTCTGAGGGAAAGACCGATGGCAAGAACAACGGCCGTTGTTGATAAATTTAGTCCCATGCCCCAA
>CAYSDT010000326.1:0-4144 GCA_964429835.1 uncultured Ardenticatenaceae bacterium
AAACCGTAATTTGTGTTCTACTCTGATATGGGGCAAAATCAGGGCAGAGAAAACAATTAGCAATTAGGAATGAACAATGAACAACAAATAATGAACAATTACTGATTGTTCATTATTCATTGCCAATTGGTCATTGCAAATAAGGAGCTTTTCAGAATGAGCAAAAACGAACAAGATGTTGTAATCGTAGGCGCGGCGCGTACTCCCACTGGCAAATTGATGGGTGGATTAGGCACGCTGACCGCCCCACAATTGGGCGCAGAGGCGATAAAAGCGGCCGTTTCCCGCGCAGGCGTTGATCCCAACTCCATTTATGAAGTGATCATGGGCAATGTCGTGCAAGCAGGTGTAGGGCAAGCCCCCGCACGGCAAGCGGCGATGGCTGCTGGGTTGCCCCCAGAAGTTGGCGGCGTTGCCATCAATAAAGTATGCGGCTCAGGGTTGAAAGCGGTCACATTGGCGGCCAACAGCATCATCGCTGGCGAAGCGGAAGTTTTCGTGGCGGGCGGGATGGAAAGCATGTCCAACGCGCCGTATCTGCTGCCCGGCGCACGGCAAGGGTTGCGCTTCGGCGATAAAACGGTGCAAGATTCGCTGATGAATGACGGCCTCTGGTGCGCCATCGAGCAATGGCCGATGGGTGAAGCGGCTGAATTCATCGCTGAACAGTTCGACATTTCGCGTGAAATGATGGATGAATTTTCGTACAACAGCCATAAAAAAGCGGCTGAAGCGACGGTAAACGGCCGTTTTGCAGACGAAATCACTCCTGTTGAAATTAAAACACGCAAGAAAACCTTCACCGTAGACACGGATGAATCCATCCGTGCCACCTTTAGCGATGGCGGTTACGAAATGGGGACGACCCCCGAACTGTTGGCGAAGTTGCGGCCAGCATTTGTGAAAAACGGCCGTGTGACCGCAGGTAACGCGCCCGGCATCAACGATGGCGCAGCCGCCCTCGTCCTGATGAGCCGCGCCGAAGCCGAACGACAAGGGCTGACCCCACTGGCACGCATCGTTGGCTATAATCACGCCGCCAAAGAAGCCAAATGGCTCTTCGCCGCCCCCGCCAAAGCGATGCCGCTGCTGCTCGAAAAAATCGGCTGGACATTCGATGATGTTGACCTCATCGAACTAAATGAAGCGTTCGCTGCCCAAGCGTTGGCAAACGCGGCCGAACTAACCCAGCGCGGTTTTAACTGGGATTGGGACAAAGTAAATGTCAACGGCGGCGCAGTTGCGCTGGGACATCCCATCGGCGCAAGTGGCGCACGGGTATTGGTAACATTATTGTACGCCCTCAAAAATCGCGGCCTCAAACGCGGCCTTGCTTCACTCTGTCTCGGCGGTGGTGAAGCGGTGGCAATGGCGATAGAGATAGAATAACAAGTGAGCAAGTGAGCAAGTTGCAAGTAGCAAGTGGGCAAGCATTATTACTTGCAACTTGCCTACTTGCTCGCTTGCCACTTTTAATAAAATGACAAAAACAAGACCAACTGGCGTAAAAGCTGATAAAACGAAAAAAATAGTCACCATCACTTGGGACGATGGGCATGTGAGCGAATACCCATTTGCGGGATTACGAGCGGTTTGTCCGTGCGCGGAATGCAAGGGCGGACATGAAAATATGGGCACACCAGCCGATATTGACGTTGTGCGTAACTTCATCAATCCAAGTTTGACGTTGAACGATGTTGGCGCGGTGGGCAGTTACGCGCTGGAATTCCTCTGGAGCGATGGGCATAATGCGGGCATTTACACATGGACGTATCTGCGCGAGGCGTGTCCCTGCGAAATTTGCCATCCGATGGACAATGAATAATGAGCAATGAACAATGAACAAATTGTTCATTGTTAGTTGTTAATTGATATGAAACAATCCCCTTCTTTCGACTGGTTGAAAGCAGTCAAGAGCAATCTTCCTTTGATTGTGTTCTTGCTGTTGGCGACGGGCGGCATGTTGACGGTCTACTGGTTTTACTCACCATCAACGGCCGTTTCCACAGAAGCCATCATCGCCGAAGCCGATCTTGAAGGTGGATTGTGGGCTCCGATTTATAAAGATGTAGCCGGGCCGCCAGTCACCCAACGGCTGGTACAAAGTCCCGGCCCCATCCATATCGGCATCATTTCTGGTCATCGCGGTTTTGATTCTGGCGCAGTTTGCGCCGATGGATTGACGGAAGCGACGGTGAATGCGGGGATTGCTGAACAAGTAACGGCCGTTTTGCAAGCAGAAGGCATCACCGTTGAAATTCTCGACGAATTTGATCCCAAATTGGACAATTACGCCGCCACCGCCCTGCTTTCCATCCATGCCGACTCTTGCATGTATGTGAACGAGTTGGCAACTGGCTTCAAAATCGCTGGCTCCAGCTACACCGATTCCGCCGCGCTTTCCGTCTGTCTGGAGCAGGCATACGCGGCCAGCACCAATCTTCCTTACCACGCCAACACCATCACCGCCGACATGACCGACTACCACGCTTTCCGCGAAGTCGCGCCCGGCACACAGGCCGCCATCATCGAAGTCGGCTTCATGTGGATAGATCGCGATCTGCTGACAACGAACACCGATCCAGTCGTGCAGGGCATCGTAGACGGACTCCACTGCTTCCTCAACACAGCTACCGTTCGCCAAGCGGCGATGGCTGGCGATGATGGATAGCGACCAACTGACTCGACAAGCTCGTGCCGCCCTGAAAACAGGGGACAAACAGCAAGCCCGCGTTCTTTCGCAACAAGCCCTGCGCGTCGATCCGCAAAATCATATGGCGTGGATGACGCTGGCGGTTGCAACCCCATCCCCCCAAGCGGCGATGGATTATGTGCAGCGGGCATACCGCCTTCAACCAGATGACCCCAATGTGCAAAAGGGGCTGGTCTGGGCAAAACGGCGATTGGCGGCGCAACCGCCATCTCCCCCGCTCGTTCCCATCGCCACACACGAAAAAAACCGCAAGCCGTTGCCCCTTATTTTACTCATTATCATCATCCTGTTGGGCGTTAGCGTAATCGCTTATGTTGGCTGGTCGCCATTCGGGGGCGATGGGGATATGGTGGCGGCGATTGCGGTGGGAACTGTTGAAAAAACGGCCGTTTCACCCCCCATCACAACGCCCATCCCACTCTCTCCAAATCCACAGCCAATTATTGCGCCCGATTCCACGCCGCACCCCATCCAACCTAAAAACATCGCCGCCAACGGCAAGCAAAACGCATGGGCAACATGGACGACAACCCCCACGCCGACAAACACACCTACCCCGTCTCCAACTTGGCAAGCGACATTTCTTGCGCCGCAAGAGGGGGCGTTGGAAGAACGGCCGTTAAACATCGGCATCAACGAAAAATGGATTGACGTTGATCTCACCCACCAAACCCTCACCGCCTATGAAGGGGACGCGCTCGTCTACCAAACCCTGATTTCCAGCGGCCTATCACCCAATCTCACCGTCACTGGTCAATTCCGCGTCTGGCTCCGCTTTGAAGCCCAAACGATGGACGGCGCACGTTTGGGGTACGACTATTATTTGGAAAATGTCCCCTACGTCATGTACTTTTTTGAAGATTACGCCCTGCACGGCACATTTTGGCACAATAATTTCGGCAACCCGATGAGTCACGGCTGTGTCAACATGGAAACAGGCGACGCAGGCTGGATTTACAATTGGTCAGAAATGGGAACCGTCGTCAACGTGCATTATTGAGTGGCAAGTGTGCGAGTATGCGAGTGGCGAGTGTGCATATAACAACCATTTCCAAATTATCAATTCTCGTAACATCTCAATAACTTGGGGTAAAGACCTGACAGGTTTCACCAAGACCTCTTGTTTTGCACGAGTATCTTTGAAAAACCTGTCAGGTCTCCCCGAAATATTGAGAAGATACCAATTCTCCATTCTCCATTATCCATTTTCTTCTAACATTCCTCTTATAGACGCTAAATTTACGCATGGTATGATACTCAGCGTATGGTGATAGCACTCCTAACCAGAGTGCTATTTTTATGGAAACTTACAAATAAAAGCTGGCGGTTAAAACCGCGCCTACAATTGCAAAGTCGGCCTTCGCCGACTGAAATCTAGTCGGCGAAGGCCGACTTTGCAACTGTTGTTGCGAATTTATTCGCCATAACAAG
>CAYSDT010000327.1:0-4121 GCA_964429835.1 uncultured Ardenticatenaceae bacterium
GCGAAGGCGGACTTTGCAGATGTTGGTGCAGATTTATCTGCCACTTAAAATAGAACGCGATTGCCCTGTGGTTTTGTAGATGCAAAAAGGCAGGCACACTTCAATAAAATCAACCAGGTGCATTTCAGTTCTGAGGCGGGCGCGATACCGATTGAAATCGGTGTCTGATACACAAAAGCCCGCTGAAAGCGGGCTGATTTTAACGCGCTTTCAGCGCGTTTCTTGTGTCAGGCATCGGTTTTTAACCGATGCCATCAAAATACCCTATCTTGCCCCCAAATTGAAATGCACCCTCAACCTGCAACCTGTGAATTTTTGACAATTATTTATCCTTTGCTATACTCCCCGCTTGTGTTTGCGCCCTTCATAAATGAATGGAGGGATGGCCGAGTGGTTTAAGGCGGCAGTCTTGAAAACTGTTGTGGGTTTTTTGCTCACCGGGGGTTCGAATCCCTCTCCCTCCGCCAACGCAATTAACATTTGAATATCCAACACACCCTCTTGCAAAAGAGTTGTTGTGATTGGGGAGGTGCCAGAGTGGACGATTGGGGCCGCCTGCTAAGCGGTTAATGGCTATAACCATTCATGGGTTCGAATCCCATCCTCCCCGCCAGAACAGAGTCGGTAAGTCGTAAGTTCGCCGAAATGGCACGCTTAACGGCAACTCATGTTCAACACGCGCCCTTAGCTCAGTGGATTAGAGCGTCTGGCTACGAACCAGAAGGTCGGGGGTTCGAGTCCCTCAGGGCGTACTTAAAGAAGCGACACCATTACTGGGTCGCTTCTTTTTGTATGTGTTGGCATCATGTGAATTGATGTCAATCATTGCTGTAACTTAATACCATAGAGTAATTCCATACTTGTTTTGCACTAAATTAGGAATGAGGATTTATTTAATCCCTAAACTTTGGATTGCCATTCCCGCGTAGGCGGGAATCCACCTCTCTGGAAAATATGGATACCCGCCTTCGCGGGTATGACAACTTTGGGGTTTTATTTAATCCCCGTTCCTTAACATAGATTTCCGCGAATTTTGAAATGAATTCATGGAATTCGTTGCGATTATTTAGCTTTTATGAGTACGCAATCACCCTGTAATATGACCCGTAACTGTAGCCAATTCATGGGTTTTAATAGCTACAATTGACAAGATTTATTTATATGGATGCCAATCATTCACTTGGAGGTGCATTTTGGCTAAAAAGAACAAAAAAGTAAGAGTCGCAATTATCGGTGTTGGTAACTGCGCCTCATCACTCGTTCAGGGTGTTGAGTATTACAAAGATGCGGCCGAAGACGAACAAATTCCTGGCCTGATGCACGCCCGCGTGGGTGGCTATCATGTCCATGATATTGAATTCACTTGCGGCATTGATATTGATGTTGAGAAAGTTGGCAAGGATTTATCCGAAGCCATCTGGTCTGGACAAAACAACACCATGAAATTTTCAGATGTTCCCCATCTGAACGCCCCCGTCTATCGTGGCATGACGCATGATGGCTTGGGCAAATACCTGAAAGAAAAAATCACCCCAGCACCTGGTCAAACAGCAAACATCACCGAGATTTTGAAAGAAACCAAAACGGATGTGGTCATCAGCTTCTTGCCCGTTGGCAGTGAAGATGCGACTAAGTGGTATGTTGAGCAAATTTTGAACGCAGGTTGCGGCATGGTGAACAGCATCCCTGTCTTCATCGCCAGCCAGCCGTATTGGCAAGAGCGATTCCGCGAAAAAGGGTTGCCCATCATTGGTGATGACATTAAAAGCCAAGTTGGTGCGACAATTGTCCATCGCGTATTGACCCGTCTGTTCGGGGATCGTGGTGTGAAATTGGAGCATACCAGCCAGTTGAACGTCGGCGGCAACATGGATTTTTACAATATGTTGGAGCGCGAACGGTTGGAAAGCAAGAAAATCAGCAAGACGAACTCGGTCACATCCCAATTGGATGAGCCGATGGATGCTGATGATATTCACATCGGGCCGAGCGATTATGTGCCGTGGTTGACAGACCGCAAATGGGCGCACATCCGTTTGGAAGGGCGTTCTTTTGGCGATGTGCCGTTGAATATCGAATTGAAATTGGAAGTGTGGGACAGTCCCAACTCGGCTGGTGTAACAATTGACGCGATTCGTTGCGTTAAATTGGCATTGGATCGTGGCATTTCTGGCCCGCTTTACGGCCCCGCCAGCTATTTCATGAAATCGCCGCCTATCCAATATACAGATGATATTTGCCATGCAAAAACGGAAGCGTTTATTGCTACTGGTGATAATTCTGCTGAATAGTTCACTGTAGAAGTCAGGCTTTTTATCAAAGCCTGACTTCTTTTTTATCTCATGCAAAATCCGGCTGGCAGAGAGTGTCATTTTTATTACGAAGATTACCATCGCGGCAGCGATGTGCAGGAGTGCCGCATGATCGGTAATAATGTCGAGTCTGCGCCGTGGAAGCCAAAAGATTGTGCCACTTGTCCCGTTCCTGAAATTCTACAAGCGAATAGCAGCCCTGATTTAGTGCTGGAGGGGTCGGTCGCTAAAGGGTTTTTAGGTATCAATCGGCATGTGGATGTGTCTGCGTTTTGCAGTTTGCATTTGATCGATGTGCCTAAGCCGCAGGTGGGTTGCCCGCAATGTGCGCTGGATAAGCCTGGTTTGCGGGAGTTGTTTGGGGAGTAGGGTTTACTCCGTAGATGGCAGCATAGTTGCGTGCAGATTTTTTAATTGCCAGGAGTAACGGCCGTGTTTAATACCATTCTTTTTGATTTAGACGATACCCTGTTGGAGAACAACCCTGAACAGTGCTTGCCCCATTATTTTGAGGCGTTGGGTAATTATGTTACCCCTGTGATGGATAAGCAGTTGTTTTTGCAGGCGATGATGATTGCGGTGGACGTGATGACGGCTAGTGAAGAAACGGCCGTTTCTAATCACGACATCTTTTGGCAATCCTTTGAGACGACAACTGGTCGTATGCAAGCCTCTCTTGAACCACGCTTGCAAGAGTTCTACCGTGATGTTTTTCCCCAACTAGAATCATATACCGATAATCGCCCTGTTGCTCTTGAATTGATGAATTACTGCTTTGCAAAGGGGTGGAAAGTTGCCATTGCTACTAATCCAGTTTTCCCACTGGCGGCAATTGAGGAACGATTGCGTTGGGCGGGTGTGCCTGTGACGGCGTTCGATTACGCGCTGGTGACAGTTTTTGAGAATTCATCGGCTACCAAACCCCACTCTGCCTACTACCAACAAATAGTACAGAAAATCGACAGTAAACCATCTGGCACGCTCATGGTCGGCAACGATTGGGAACTGGATATTGAACCAACGGCCGCTTTAGGAATGTCTGCCTACTGGATCAGTGATGGCAAAACCGCACCGCCTGATCCGAATTTAATTGTCGGGCATGGCACGTTAGACGACTTTTTCGCTTATATTCAACAACAATAATCTGAACGGTGGGTTTGGCAACACCAAACCCCTACACCTAACTGTACGGGCATGGCGTTGCCATGCCCAACCCATCACAACGTCTTTTCCGCGATCTCTTTCCCCAAATAAAACAACTCATTTTGCAAAGCGACGATGCGTTGCGCGTCTTTTTCATGCTGAAAAAGCATGTAATGGTGCTTTTTGTACGCCAATGTGCTGCACTGTTGGTAGAAGCGAAGGGTCTTGAAATAAACGGCCGTTTCTTCCCACAACACATGCCATTTATGCGCCCCGCGCTTCTTATTTGAACACGCATTGACGTATAACTGCGGCGGTATAACCCCCCGCTCCACATCTTCGCGCAGGTATTTCACCAGCCATTTGCGCTCTTGCGCCAACGTGCCGACGATGATGCCGATGACCAGCAACACGCCACCCCAATCGAAGAGGAGGGCGACAATGCAGAGCAGATTGTCGAAAGAGACGGTGAGATTGTGCAGGGAATGGAGAAAAACGGCCGTTATCCATCCAGCCATCGGCGCACCGATTTTGACCAGATTATTGGTCGAAAGGCGTGAAACCGCGATGCCCAACCCCGTCATGCTGGTAAACAGCGCGTGATTTAGCCCAAAAATGAACGCCCGAAAGAAGATATTCATCCCCCACGCCGCCGTGCCGCCTTCG
>CAYSDT010000328.1:0-4108 GCA_964429835.1 uncultured Ardenticatenaceae bacterium
TCAGCGGTGACCATATTATGGTCGCTGTAAATGAAGATGAGGATGGGCTTACGTTTACGAAAAAGATAAATGAACTATAAAAATTATACAGGGATCGTTGAATATGATTCAGATGGCAAGATTTTTACGGGGGAGACCATAGGATTACGCGATGTTGTCACTTTTCAAGGAAGAACCCCTGAAGAGTTAGAGAGATCGTTTCATGAATCGGTAGATTTTTATTTGGAGATGTGTCAACAGGATGGTGTCATCCCAGATAAAGCTTTTTCTGGAAAATTCAATGTTCGCATTGCTCCACAGATACACCGCCAAATTGCAACTCGTGCGGCACAAGATCGCGTTAGTCTAAACCGATGGGTATCAGATACCCTTGTTCAAACATTACAGCGTCAGTAATTATTCGCTTTGTTGGCACACACAGTGAATACGACAAGATTAATGCTACGGATGTTTAACGGAGCAAGTTATTATGGATATTCGACCCATTAAAACAGAAAAAGATTATGAGTGGGCATTAGCGGAGGTTGATGCACTTCTCGACGCTGAAATGAATACCTCTGAAAGTGATCGTTTCGATGTATTGGTTACACTTATCGAAGCGTATGAGGATGAGCATTACAGCATCCCATCACCCGACCCAATTGAAATGATTAAGTATTATATGGAGAGTCGGGGGTTAGCAAGGCGTGATTTGGAGCCGTATATTGGTACACGGGCGCGGGTTTCTGAGATTTTGAATAGAAAACGGCCGTTAACCCTGCGAATGATTCAAAAACTGCATACAGGACTTGGTATTTCGGGAGACGCTTTACTGCAACCGACTGCAATCGCTGCCTAATTTCACACTTTCAACACCGTTTTAGCAACATCTGCTTGTAGGTCAAGTTTGCAAACTTGACCTACGATTCAACACCGTTCTGGTAACATTTGCTATTGCAAGCCGCTTACCACGCGCGCACCCGTAACTTTATTTACAATGAGTATGTAATCTTCCTCCCCACGCGCTTAGGTAAAACTGGTACAATTCTCCTATGAGAATTGAAGAAAACCCCGCAACGAACAATCTACAAACATTTATCCCGATGGATCGGCGGCTGGCGTTGGCAAACGATGCTGAATTGCCAGATCGCACGGATGGGGCGGCGTTGTTTGCCGATATTTCCGGCTTTACGCCGTTGACGCGCACGCTGCTGCATGAACTCGGCCCCCGTCGCGGCGCGGAGGAAATTTTGCGCCAAATCAACCCCGTTTATGATGCGTTGATTGACGAATTACATCGGTATGGCGGCAGTGTGATTGTGTTTGCGGGTGATTCAATCACCTGCTGGTTGGATGGGGATAACGGCCGTTTAGCAGTAACATGCGCGTTGGCAATGCAGGCGGCGATGGTGCAATTTTCGACCGTTCACAGCCCCGCAGGTACGCCGATTTCGATGGCGGTCAAAGTTTCTGTTGCCGTTGGGGCGGTGCGTCGCTTTGCGATTGGCGACCCCGCCATCCAGTTGATGGACGCGCTGGCAGGGGAGACGCTGGACAGAATGGCGGCGGGTGAGCAGTTGGCAGATCGGGGCGAGGTGTTGGTCGATGAGAACGCGATTTCGGCTTTGCATGATGCTGTCACTATTGACGAGTGGCGTGTGGATGAAAACGGCACTCGGTTTGCCGCCATCACTGGGATTGCCCAAGATTCCATCGCCCCCGCAGACGGCTGGCCGACTGCACTTTCATTGCCAGACAACATTGCCCGCGACTGGATGTTGCCTGCCATTTGTGAGCGCATTGCTGGGGGCAGCGGCTTTTTGGCTGAATTGCGCCCTGCCGCTTCTCTTTTTCTTAAATTTGGTGGCCTTGATTTTGATAACGACGATGATGCGGGCGCAAAACTGGACGCTTTCACCCGATGGGCGCAACGTATTTTGCATAAGTACGAAGGCTACCTGTTGCAGATGCCGATTGGGGACAAGGGCAGCTACTTTAATGCCTCTTTCGGCGCACCCATCGCCCATGATGATGATGCCGAGCGAGCGGTAGCGGCGGCGTTGGATTTGCTGCACTTGCCAGATGAGTTACGGTTTATAACGGCCGTTAAAATCGGCATTAGTCAGGGGTTGATGTGGACGGGCGCGGTCGGCGCGGACGTGCGCCACACCTACGCCGTGATGGGCGACCAGACCAATATGGCCGCCCGCCTGATGAGCAAAGCGGACGCAGGCCAAATCCTCATCAGCCAAGCCATCGCCGACGATGCCGCCGACAGCTACCGCTTCCACTCATTGGGCGCGATGCAAATGAAAGGCAGCGACGCGCCGATGGACGTGTTCAATGTCATCGGGCGGCGGCAACGGTCTCAGGAGATGGCACAGTACGAGCATCCGCTCGTTGGCCGCGAGCAAGAGTTGGCGCGGCTGCAAACCATCGCCGCACAAACCATCGCTGGCGACGGGCAGATTGTGCAAATTGAAGGCGGGGCTGGCACAGGCAAAAGCCATCTGGCCGCCGACTTTGCTCAACGGGCGACGGCACAAGGCGTTTATGTGGCGACGGGCGCGTGTCAAAGCATCTCGCAGGAGACGGCGTACACCCCGTGGCGACAAATTTTCCGCGCCATTTTGGGCGTGTCCGCTTACGATGATGAGTCAGAAAGTGTTGAACAAATCGCGCAATTAGAGCAGACTTTGCATTATTTCAATCCCGAATGGGAGTTGCGTTTGCCGCTTTTGGGCGACTTGCTGGGGCTGCCCATCGAAGATAATCCGACAACGGCCGCTTTTGATCCCAGTTTGCGCCAGCAGGCGTTGTTCTCGCTGTTGGTCGAAATCGTGCAGTCGTGGTCGCAGGAGCAACCGCTTTTACTGCTGGTCGAAGATATTCAATGGATGGATGAGGCTTCGCGGGCATTAACGGTGGCGTTGGCACGGGCGATTGGCTCTCATGCGGTGATGGTTTTGATGTTAAAACGGCCGTTGGGAGGCGAAGATGCCATCCTGCCCGACATTGACGAGCTGGCGTACACACAAACGATGAATTTGGATGAATTGTCGCGGGCAGGAATGGCGGCGTTAATCGAAGGGCGATTGGGCAAAAAGCCGACGGGACTGCTGGTGTCGCTAATCGCTGAAAAGGCGCACGGCAATCCGTTCTTTATCGAAGAATTGCTGGAAACGCTGGAAGAGATGGGACAAATCGCGCCCCGCCCCGATGGCACCATCAGTATTTCCGATGACACTTTTGACGCGCTGCGGCGGGCAAGTCTGGTCATTCCTGAAGGGGATGAGTGGGTGTTGGTGGAGGGGGCGGATTTAACGGCCGTTCACCTCAATATCCCCAATTCCATTCATGGTACGGTGCTGTCACGCATCGACCGCTTGCCAGAGCCGCATAAATTAACTTTGAAAGTCGCCAGCGTCATTGGGCGACGATTTGATTTTGATGTCTTGCAACCCTCTCACCCCCGTCACCCTGACGAAGCGGAATTACACACCGAAACTGATGAGATGGTGGCGCGTGATTTCATCAATTTGACGGAACCATCGCCCCATTTGACGTATTTATTTCGCCACAACACGACGCACGAAGTGACGTATGAGACATTGCTGTACGCGCAGCGCAAGCGGCTGCATCGTGTCGTTGCTGACGCGCTGGAAGAGTTGCAACCCGATTTAATCGACCAATTGGCGTATCACACCTTCATTGCGGAGGAGTGGGATCGGGCGTTGGCGTATCATTTGCAGGCGGGCGAGCGGGCGAAGCAACTGTTTGCTAATCATCAGGCGATTGAGCATTTTAACAAGGCGTTGCAATGTGCGGAGGCGGTAGGTGGGGAAGAAACGGCCGTTCAGCGGCAAGCAATCCATCTGGCGTTAGGTGAATTGCTGACATCGGTAGGGCAGTATGATGCGGCGCGGGAACATCTGACAAATGGGTTGGCGTTGGCGGAAGCGCAAACAGATGGCGACGCGCAAGCGAATGCGTGTCGCTGGTTTGCGCGGTCGTATGAGTTGCAGGGGGAGTATCCGCCGGCGTTGGAGTGGATTGAGCGTGGATTGCAGGTTGAGGGTGTGGGGGAAACGGCCGTTGGTGCTGAGTTGATGCTGATTGCGGGGTTGAT
>CAYSDT010000329.1:0-4106 GCA_964429835.1 uncultured Ardenticatenaceae bacterium
TGGTTTGATTACCGTTTTTAATTCACAGTCCCTTTTTTGGTTTCTATGCGTGAATATATTGCCCTGCTGAAAAACAATAGAAATTATCGTTACCTTTGGTTTGGTCAGGTTATATCGCTGTTGGGTGATTGGTTTAATCTGATAGCATCTGCCCAATTGATAACTGAATTTAGTAACTCTGGTATTGCTATTAGTGCTCTTTTCCTTGCTCGCTTCCTTCCGCTTTTCTTGTTTACCCCATTTGCTGGTGTTTTAGCTGATAGATATAACCGCCGCACGATTATGATCGTGTCTGATTTGTTGCGGGCGGCGACGGTGTTGAGCTTTCTGCTTGTGCGTGTTACGCATCAGATATGGTTGTTGTATTTGCTGACGGTGATTCAATTTACGTTGAGTGCATTATTTACACCAGCACGTTCGGCGATTTTGGTGAATGTGGTGCGTGAGCGTGAATTGATTGCGGCTAATGCGCTGGATAGTTTTACATGGAGTACGATGTTGGCGTTGGGGTCGTTGCTGGGTGGGTTGGTGGCGGCGTTGTTTGGGGCGGATGTTGCCTTTATCCTTGATGCGTTGACGTTTTTGTTGTCGGCGTGGGTAATTAGTCGTGTTGTACTCCCTGCTAAGGCTAAAACGGCCGTTTCCCACACAGGTTGGTTTGATTTCGTAGACGGTTTCCGCTACCTCTGGTACGCCCCATTTGTATTAGCCATCAGCCTTGTGAAAGCGGCCGGCGCATTGTTATGGGGCGGCATCAATGTGTTGGAACTGACGTTTGCGAAAACCATCTTCCCCCTAAATGATTTGGCATGGGGTGTGGGGCGCACTATTGATGGTATGACGGCTACTTTGGGACTGATTTATATTATTAGCGGCATTGGTACGGGGCTTGGCCCTTTGTTGATGCGTCGATGGTTGGGTGATCGTCCCGTGCGTATTTTCTTTGGCATTACGCTTGGTGTGGTGATGACAACCGTTGGGATATGGTATATGGGCGTGGCGGGGACGCTATTTTTGTTTCTGCTGGCGACGTTTATTCGCACGATTGGGACGGGAACGATGTGGGTTTTCTCTAGTGCGATGCTGCAATTGTTGCTTCCTGAACGGTATCGTGGGCGGGTGTTTGCTTTTGAATTGGCGGCGTTGACGTTGACGCAATCGGTGTCTATCTTGATGGCTGGTGTCGCGCAGGATAGATTTGATTTGAGTGTGCAGGAGATTGCTCGCTATACGGGATTCTTTGGGATGGGAATGAGCATTGTTTGGGTGATTTTTAATGTAAGAGCGCATGGGTATGTGAAACGAACCGTTCCATCGCCCGAGGGTGCGGAGTTAAATTGAGGTAATTGAAATGGAAACATGGATTGAGTACAAACGGCCGTTTACAGGCAATATCTTCTCCATAAAAAGCGGCACAGCGCGGTTGAACGACGGTCAAATTGTATCGCGTGATGTCGTGGAACATAACGGTGGTGCGGCTGTCGTTGCCATCGTTGATGGTGATGTTTTATTCGTGCGTCAATTTCGGATTGCGGTAGGGAAGGCGTTGATTGAACTGCCTGCTGGCAAGTTAGAGAGGAGTGACGACGGGGTTGAAAACCCTGAATTGCGGGCGCGGATAGAGTTAGAAGAGGAAACAGGGTATCGTGCGGGCAGGATGGAGCAGATTGCCCATTTTTACACCTCGCCTGGATTTACAACAGAACCTCTTTGGGTGTATCATGCGACTGAGCTAGTGAAAACGGCGCAGAATTTGGAATTTGATGAGGATATTGAGTTGCTGTTTATCCCTGTTGATGAGGTGAAACGACGGTTACGCGCTGGTGAATTTGAGGATGCGAAAACCTTGATTGGTTTATTGACCGTATTTGGTTAGAAGCGTGCCTATTTCAGATGGGGTATGGGCGATGAAATCGGGCTGGGCAGCGTTGATCTCTTCAATTGAACCGTAGCCGTAGGTAACGGCCGTTATCCCCACCCCATTCTTCTTCGCCCCCACAATATCATATTTACGATCCCCAACCATCATTGTCGTTGCCGCTGACAGCCCCTCTACTTGTAAAATATGACGAATTAGCTCCCCTTTATCAGCGTTACGACCATCCAGTTCACTGCCATATACCCGCACAAAATAGTTGCTCAACCCAAAATGCTCGATGATTTGCTCTGCATAGATAGTTGGCTTTGATGTTGCCACATAACAACGCAACCCTTGAGCGTGTAATGTGACTAATAGTTCAGGTATACCGTCATACAGTTCATTTTCAAACAACCCTGTCGTGGCGTAGTATTCACGAAAAGCAACAACCCCTTGCTCAATTAGCGCGGGGTCATCTGTTTGCAGTAAAATGGCAAAATCATCTTGCAGTGGCGGCCCAATGCACCAATCCAGATTGGTATCAGGAGCCAACGGCCGTTTCATTTTCGCCATCGCATACCGCATAGCGGCAACGACACCAACCTTGGGGTCTGTCAGCGTCCCATCTAAATCAAATAGAATTGTACGGAATGGATGGTGATTCATTTTCTGCTACCTTCTTGAGCGGCGTGAGCCTGAGCGTGAACCTGAGCGGCGGCGGTTATTATCGCGTTGTTTTGGCGGCTTAACGGGCGATAGATTCGGGTTTTCAACGGCCGTATGTAATGTTTTCTGATACGAATCGTCCAGTAACATTGCCAATAGTTCTAATGAAGCGTCGTTGGCGGCTAACTCTTTTGCCATCGCCACAAAACGGGGCGACCGTTCCTTTTGTAACGCATCCCGCTGGCGCAATCGCTTTTCCAGTGCGGCGGTCAGCCGTTGGGTGACGATGGAAGCGGCTTCTTCTTTGCTGGGTAACGGCCGTTCTTCGATAACAATCCCATACTCTTTTTGAATTTGCTTAATCCGCATCTGCTCGCTGAACACACCGACTAACGTCAAGGCGATACCACTCGCCCCCGCCCGCCCAGTGCGCCCGGCACGATGGATATAACTTTCCACATCTTCAGGGGCTTCGTATTGGATAACGTGTGACAAGTTAGCAACATCAATCCCCCGTGAGGCCACATCTGTTGCCACCAGCAGGCTTAATGTGCCAGCCCGCACCCGTGCCAGCGTATTTTCGCGATCTTTTTGTGACAAGTCAGATGAGATGGCATCGGCATCGTAGCCCGCCCGTTTCAGGATGGTGGTCACATAGTTGACGCGCTGTTTGGTGTTGCAAAAGATGAACGCCGATGTCGGATTTTCAACTTCAATGATACGAATAAGAGCGCGGTCTTTTTCTAGTGGGGGAACCATGTAGTAAGCGTGTTCGGTGTCCAGTGCCAACACATTGTCGCTGCTGAGACTGAGAAAGTCGGGTTCGTGTAAGAATTGGTCAGCCAGTCGCATGACATTGGCGGGGAGGGTGGCCGAGAACATGAAACTGTCTACTTTGCGCTTGGGCAGATAGGATTGCAGTTGCTTCATGTCGGGGTAAAAACCCATATCGAGCAAGCGGTCGGCTTCGTCGAAAGTGAACACTTGCAAGTTTTTCAAGCTCATCGTGCCGCGTTGCAGATGGTCAAGTATGCGGCCGGGCGTGCCGATGACGATGTGCGCTCCTTTTTTTAAGCCATCAAGCTGTTTTTGGTAACTCACGCCGCCATAAACGGACAAAACGCGAATGCCTTTGTCGCCGACGAGCATTTCTGCTTCTTTGGCGACTTGTATCGCCAATTCGCGGGTCGGCCCGATGATGAGGGCTTGGGTGGTGGCGTTAAGCGGGTTGATGCGTTCCAGCAGGGGCAGAATAAATGCGCCCGTCTTGCCGCTGCCCGTTCGTGCTTGCACCATCAGGTCGCGCCCAGCCATGATGTAGGGGATCGCTTTGGATTGGACGGGCATCAGGTCGCTCCAGCCCGCGCGTGCCATCGCCTCTTTCCATGTGTAGGGCAGGTCGTTGACGCTGAGTTCGGGCATTGCGTTTTCTGGTTCAACGATGGGCTGGCTGTGTATGTCGGTATTGTTATTTTCGGTCATTTATCCTCGTAAAAAACAGGCTCGCAGCCTGTTGAATGTCATTCTGTTGAATGTTGTTGTTATTTATTTTCTATGGGTATTATCGCAGAAACGGCCGTTT
>CAYSDT010000330.1:0-4082 GCA_964429835.1 uncultured Ardenticatenaceae bacterium
CCATAATCGCGGGTGTAAGTGACGACGGCATCGGCCAAACTGCCAGCCATGCGATTCATCGACAACACGACCTTATCGACCAGCCGATTGAACGCCCCTTTGGGCAGTTGCAAATCGCAATGGTAGGTGAGGACGACAGGTTTGCGGAGCAATTTGCCACGCAGCGCCACGCCGGGCGCGTCAAATTGGGGCAGATGCAGGTGGATGATGTCCGCTTTTTGCGCCAATTTCCACGCCATCGGGCCAAAGCCGGGCATAAGCACCCCTTTGCTGACGCGGGCGGCGACGGGGACGCGCACGATTTTCACGCCGTCTACCACGTCGTAGCGGGGCAGGCTGGGGTCGTATTGGGCGGTCAGGACGGTCACATCATGCCCTTGTTGAACGAGTGCTTTGCTAAGCCGTTCGACGTAAATGGTGAGGCCGCTCATCCACGGGCGGTAGTAGGTTAGGACTTGGAGTATTTTCATGGTGCGTATTTTCACCCAAAATGGGCAAATGTGGTAGCGCGGGATGGGGGAAAAGAAATTGTCAATTGTTAATTGGCAATGGTCAATTGTCAACGGGGGTTGTGTGGGGGGGGAAACGGCCGTTTTCAGTTGATTGTTTTCCGTTCGCCCCCTCCCTCTTGACAACTAATTATCATTTATGCTAACATTATCAACATTGATAATGATGAGGGCAAAAACGTGAACAAAGCAGAGCTAATCATCCATCCCGTGCGGTTTCGCATTTTGCGAACTTTAGCAGGAGAGCCGCTAACTACCGCACAAATCGCGGAGCAGATGCCAGATACTCCAAAATCATCCATCTATAGACACCTGAAACTGCTGTTGGCGGGTAAAGCCATCGCCTTAGCTGATACACGGCTGGTCAACGGCATTCAGGAGAAGACGTATCAATTGGCAAGACAGCCGCGCCTCAGTGCAGTAGACCTGCAAAACGCAACGGCTGATGACCATTTGCGCTATTTTAGTAATTACGTTGTTACGCTTGTGAACGGGTTCGCGCATTATTTGAAAACGGCCGTTTCCCCCATTGATTTCGTCGCCGATAACGTCGGCTACACCGAAGCGACCTTCTACGCCAACGATGCCGAGATGCTTGTCATGCAGACTGCGCTTAACAAAGCGTTGTTGCCGCTTTTAACGAATGATGGGGATGAAAACGGCCGTTGTAAACGTAAAATCGCCATCATTCTCCATCCAGAAGAAGGAACAAAATCATGAACCCAGACGAATTAAACCAACTTAAAGAATTATTACCCTTTTTAATCCCCCTGATCATCATCCAATACGGACTTGTCATTGCCGCGTTGATAGATTTAGCGCGGCGTGACAAAACGAACGGCCCCAAATGGGTATGGGCGTTGGCAATCCTGTTCATCAGCATGATCGGCCCCATTATTTACTTCTTCGTGGGGCGCGATGAATAGATTGATCCGCAGATGACGCCGATTCCCGCAGATTATAAAAAAGAAATCTGCGAAAATCTGCGGATTATTTTTAGCACTATGGAAACTTCAACACTGTCCAATGAACAACCCGCCATTGACTGTCGTGGATTGAGCAAAAGCTACGGCGACATTGAGGCGTTGAAACCGCTTGATTTAGTCGTGCCGCAGGGTAGCGTTTTTGGCTTTTTGGGGCGTAATGGCGCGGGCAAAACGACCACGCTGCGCCTGCTCGCCGGCCTCGCGCAACCGACGGCTGGCTCGGCGTTCATCAGCGGCATCGAAGCGACCGTCGCCAACAGCGCGGCGCGGGCGATGGTGGGCTATCTGCCGCAAGACCCCGCCTTCTATAATTGGATGACCCCGACGAGCTACCTCGATTACGCGGCCAAACTGTTCTCGATGGACGGCGCGGTACGCAAAAGGCGCATTGGCGAACTGCTGGCTTTGACAGGGCTAGAAGAGGCGGCCAAGCGACGGATCGGCGGCTTTTCAGGCGGTATGAAGCAGCGATTGGGCATTGCTCAAGCACTCATCCATCGCCCCGATGTGCTGCTGTTGGACGAGCCGACGAGTGCGCTCGACCCCGCTGGGCGACACGAAACGCTGGCGCTCATCGACCAGTTGCGCGGCGACACGACCATCTTTTTCTCCAGCCATATTTTGGCCGATGTGGAGCGCGTTTGTGACACGGTTGCCATCATCCATGAAGGCGACCTGCTGTTGACTGCCGACCGTGACGAGTTGTTAGCGCAGTACGCGCAAAACATCGTCGTGCTGGAGGCGACGGCGGACAGCACCCCATCGCTGCCTGCTTTTGTGGAAGAAGTGGCGGGGTTGGGATGGATAACGGCCGTTTCTCACGAAAAAAGCATCATCCGCATCACTGTCTCCGACACAGCCACCGCCAAACGGGACATCTTCCCGCTCATCGCCGCGCACAGGTTGGGGATGGAGAAAGTGGAATGGAAACGGCCGTCTTTGGAAGAAATTTTCCTACATTTAAGCGGAGCGGGAGAGAAATAATCCGCAGATTACGCAGATTCCCGCAGATTATAAAAAAGAAATCTGCGAAAATCTGCGGAAAAATCGTTATGAACATTTTCCTCTACACCATCTCCATCACCCTTGCCATTTTCATGCCCGTTGCGGCGGCGGTGGCGTTGCGCCGCCGATTTAGCGTGGCGTGGTCGCTGTTTTGCGTCGGCATGGCGACGTTTGTCGGCTCGCAACTATTCCATATTCCGCTCAATAAGTGGCTGACCGACATCGGCGTGATTGGCGACGTTTCGCCTGATGCGACCAATTTAATCATCACCGTTGTCGTGCTGGGGCTGTCGGCGGGGCTGAGCGAATCCATCGCCCGTGCGGTTGGGTATGCGATTTTATTTCGGCGCGGCGCGGCAGGACAGCGCGAAGATGGGATCATGGTCGGGCTGGGGCATGGCGGCATCGAAGCGATGTTGATCGGCGGCGTGTTGGTTGCGGCTTCGGTCAGTTCGTTGTGGGCGTTGCAGGGGATGGATTTGGCGACGTTGGAACTGTCGGCGGCCGAATTAACGGCCGTTACCGAACAACTCGCCCTCATCACCGCCGCCCCCTATTTAACGTTTTTGCCCCTGCTCGAACGCGCATTGGCGATACTGCTGCATGTGGTGTTGTCTGTGCTGGTCTGGACGGCGTTTAAGCGGCGGCAGGGGCGATGGTTTGTGGCCGCCGTTTTGTACCACGCGCTCGTGGACGGCAGCATCGTTTACGCCGCTCAATTTGTGGAAAATATGTGGCTGCTGGAAGGACTGTTGGCGTTGTTGCTGTTGCCGGGCGCGATTTGGTTGTGGAAAGTGCGGCCGTCATCGCCCCATCGCCCCATCGCCCCGTTGCGACAGGATGTGGGCTTGTTTTTAACGGCCGTTTCCCACGAATTGCGCTACCAATGGCAGAGCAAACGACTGCTGATTCTCGTCGTTGTCTTCATTCTTTTCGGCCTGATGTCGCCATTGGTCGCCAAATTCACGCCCGAAATCCTGAAAAGCGTCGAAGGCGCGGAACAGTTCGCCGACATGATCCCCGAACCGACCATCGCCGACGCGATTGGGCAGTACATCAAAAATATCACTCAATTTGGCTTCATTTTGGCGATTGTGATGGGGATGGGTGCGGTGGCGGGCGAAAAAGAGCGCGGCACGGCGGCGATCATCCTCAGCAAACCGTTGCCCCGCTGGGCATTTTTGATGAGTAAATTTGTGGCACAAACGGCCGTTTTTGCCGTCGCTTTCCTCGCTGCTGGATTGGGCGCGTATTATTACACCACACTCTTGTTTGAACCGATCCCCTTCCTGCCGTTCATGGCGGGGAATGGGCTGCTTCTGGTCTGGCTGCTGGTTTTCTCAGCGGTGACGCTGTTGGCGAGTACGATTGCGCGAACAACGGCCGTTTCGGCTGGCATCGCCTTTGGCGGCGCGATTGTGTTGTTTGTCGCGGGCAGCATCCCCAAATGGGGCGGGCTTGCCCCGTCTGGTCTTGTGGCGTGGGCGAGTGATTCTAGTTTGGTGAATGGCGGGGCGTTGGCGATGAGCGTTGTGTTGATTGTGGTTTTGTTGATAACGGCCGTTGGGGTTTTTGAGACGCA
>CAYSDT010000331.1:0-4081 GCA_964429835.1 uncultured Ardenticatenaceae bacterium
CTCTTGAAACAGCCGCCAATCCCGTGCGTTGGTGATGGCATCGGGAACCATCATTCCCGCACGGGTGGGGTGGGGGATGGCGATACGGCCGTCGATGCTGCTGATGAAATTGGCGTAGACGAACATCCCTTCGTGTTTGCGGATATTGTGCGAGAGGTAGAGGTTGGTAAACGGCCGTTTATCCTTTCCATTCATATAGAATTGAGGTTCATTTTTATGTTCAATTGCGGGTGATGGGTATAATTGGGTGACAAAATTGTTCATATCCTTTTGCGGATGGGTTTGGCAACACCAAACCCGTACAGTAGTAGGGGCATGGCGTTGCCATGCCCAGCAGGTTAATTTAGTCGATTCCCATATTGGTCAACAACCATCAAGCGCAAGCCATCGGGGTCGGGTAGGGAATCATTTGGTAGCCATGGGGCAAGGCAGGCGGGGTCTTTGACGCAGGGATCGGTCAAGGTCAACAAGAAGTTGACTATATCAGCGACTTCATCATCTGTCAGCTCTTTATTTACGATGGTTTTGACCCCATTGGCCCGATTATGCAGCAGTTGTGCTAATGCTGATTGGGTATGTGTTTCGCTGTTGACTGTGCGGATGGAGGAGTCGAATTGCGTGTAGTCGTAGGTGGAAACGGCCGTTTCTGGATTTAACATATGGCGCACCATCGCCTCCAAAGTTTGGTACGCGCCATCATGTCCATACGGCTCCGTCACCTCCACATTCAGCAGGGTGGGGGTGCGGAAAGCGTACCGGTCAGCTTCTTCGTCCGAGTGGGCGTACCGCCCCCAATCATCATCGTTGGGGATGGTGCCGTGTCCGATTTGGGGAACGGCCGTTACATAAAATTGCTCATCGGTGAAAAAATCACCCGCGTGGCAACTGGCGCAATCCGCCTGCCCAAAGAACAAAATCGCCCCGCGCTTGGCCGATTCGCTGATTGCCCCATCGTCCCCCTGCACATACGCTTTCCACGCTGAATCCACAAAAACTTGCGACCGTTCATACTCGCCAATCGCGTGGGCGATGTTTGCGTAGCTGATTAACTCTTCCGCGTTTCCATCGCTGTTGAAGGCGATTTGGAATTGCGCCAGCCAATCGTTTTGTGCCAAATGGCCTTCGCCGTCCCCATAATCGCCGAGAATGGCGGCCAATGCGTCCCGAATATCGGTTCCATTACTGCCACTGCCGCCGAAATCTGAGCCGCGCATTTCCACGTCGGCGATGACGGGGAAGCGGCTTTGTGCTTCGACTAAATTTGCACCAGCGTCCAAATCTGGGAAGTTAAACATGCGGTCGGGCGTGCTGATTCCCTGCCCGTCATCCCCGTTTTTGAGCGGCGTTTTGCCCAAACTTTCCACACGGCCGTCCCAAAACATCACCTCATCCCACAGCGCACTGTTGAAGGTGGATGGTGCATTTCGCGCCACCAACGCCCCTTCTGGATGGGTGCGTCCTGGCCCCATCAACGCGGGGTCGTCCGCGTCCACACCGATGGACAGGGGCAGCCCATCGTCGCCGCCCAGGAGCGGGTGATGGCAACTGACGCACGCCGCGTCGCCCGTGCCGCTTAATGCTTGTGTAAAAAACAGGTTCATTCCTAACTGGGCGATGGGGTCTGTGATGTCGGGTAAGTCGCGCCCCAAACTGGGGTCGCCTGTGAGATTGCGGGCGTTGATGATTGTGCGTAAACGGCCGTTTGTCGTCCCGCTGTCGTCCGTTTCCATTGGCTGACAGGCGGTCAGCAACACCCAGATGAACAAGGTCAATCGTGCTATTTTCATAGCTAAAGTGTACCGCAATACGCAAAAATCCCCTGCTATAAACCCAAGTGGTCATGGTAGCAGAGGATTTATGGAATAGCGTGGGGGGCGATGTTTACGAACGGCCGCCAAGCAAAATTGATGTGCCAACGGCAATAAAACTGACAGGCCAGATGATGCTCCAACTGAGATTAAAGAGGAAGATGGCGACGATGACCGAAAGAATTGTGATCGGGATGATGAGGCCGCTGGTTTTTTTGGATAAACGGCCGTTTTTCTGATAATCCTGCCACATTTCCATCGACATTGTGCCGACGGGAATGAGCATGAACAATGCCCACCAATTGTCGAGCGTATACCCTGTCAAGATGCCAACTGAGAGGGCGAGGCCGACTAGAATTAGGACGGTGGCGAAAACTAAACGGCCGTTGTTTTCGTTAACTTGCTCTGTTTCTTCTGCTTTTAATGCGTCAATACCTTTCAAATCATTAAATTCGTCGTTCATTTTTCTCCTGTTGTATAGATAATACTCTCATCATAGCATGAGATTTGAGCGGCGTATATAGACAAAAAAAGAGGGATGACAGACAGAATGTAACCGTATCAGTATCTTCTCAAAATTTCGGGGGAGACCTGATAGGTTTTTTCACGATACTCGTGTAAAACGAGAGCGTTACTGAAACCTGTCAGGTCTTTACCACGATTTATTGAGATGTTACCGTATCATTTATTTAGCGATGCTTGTGGTGATAACGGCCGTTACAATCTTCGTCGCCACTTCTACAATTTCAGGTAAATTGTCTTTGAATTTAACGGCCGTTTGTTTCAGACCATTGCCCAGCATTTCAAGAACTGTGGAATTTGGTTTATCCATCGCTGCCATATTCAACAACGCCTCTGTCTCTGCTGATAATTTTTGCCCTTCTGTGGATGGCACTTGTTTCAAAAGTTCATCCAATTGGGCGACAAGCATCACTAAATCTGCTTTAGCTGAATCATCAGCATATGGTAATGTGTTGATGCTTTGGGTTACATTTTCCAATGTGGATTTGATGTTGACATTTGCTCCCTGAAAGTTGCCGCTCATGTTGAAGGTGTCACCCGAAGTGGTTGTGGTATGGGCTGAATTATCTACATTTAATGCTGTATTTCGTCCGATAGCAACAGTACTGTCTCCAGAAATAGTACCTATATTAAATTGGTCGCCGTCAATTTTACTGCCGCCAACTTTATCACCATACACAACATCGCCACCAACTTTGTTACCATGTATGACATCACCTTTGTGCATATCACGACCTGCAAAATCGCCGCCGCCTGTATCTACATTACCAGCAATAACGGCCGCTTCTGCATGATCAATTTGGATAGAAACGGCCGTTTCTGGTAATGACTCCAGTGGATCAGGCAATACACCGCCCAATCCTTTCGCCACACCCTGACCGCCAATCAACTGTGCGATTGGGAAAACGCCTGTAGTAAGCATGACAGGTGTTTGCGCCCGCCCTTCGGCATGTGCCGTTTGTTCAACGTGGCGCGTCACATAACTCATCACATCTGTCACCAGCACCGTTTGGTCGCCATCTTCATGTGGCGCATGACCAGTGAGGGCTTCGATGAGATGGTAGGTGAACAGGCTCATTTTGCCATCTTTTCGCATGTAGGATGATTGTGTGCCTGTTGATGAGTTCAAAATGGCGCGTCCTTCACCCGTTGCCAACAGGCTGACACCTTTACCGCCTTGTTCCAGCGTTGGTATGCTTTTGATTTTAGGCAAATCTATGGGAAATGCGGCCGATTGCATGGTGTTCACACTTTTAATATCCATGCCGCCAGCATGACAGCAATCAAGCATGACAAGCAGCCGCTTGGATTGAATAGCGGTAATTATGGCCGTCATCTTTTCAGCTTCGATTGAAAATCGTTCTACATGACGCAGTTCGCCAATATCATAGGGGATGAGGTAATACTGCCCGTTGTCTTCCATCCCGTGACCAGAATAGTAAATAACGGCCGTTGCTTCCGCGTCTGCTTCGACCTTATCTTGCAGCCAGTAAAGAGCGTTAAGGATATTATCTTTGGTTGACTCCTCGCCGCTGATCATCTTCACATTATCGGGCTTGTAGCCACATCGTTCTGGATGCACGATGACATCGTGCAACGCTTTGACATCTTTTGCCACATCGGGCAATTTTAATTGTTTGATTTTATTATCATCCACGCCGATGATGACGGCGTAACCATGTTCAAATTGTTCTGCCATGTTGGCCTCCTTTGAAATACTCGTTTTTAATTTTGGAATTTTACCCTCACCC
>CAYSDT010000332.1:0-4069 GCA_964429835.1 uncultured Ardenticatenaceae bacterium
ATTATGCTTTGCTTTTGTTGTAAAAATAATAGCCAGCATAAATGATGGCGGCGGCAACGGCCGTTGTTCCCCAAATCGGGAGTCCCAACATGATCACATCCATCGGTGACCCACCAAGCGGCATCGCATACAATGCGACGAATGCTGTAATTGCGCCAAAAACGATGATGACTGTTCCAAACAGCCAAAAAGCCAACAAGTTACTACCTTTTTCTTTATTTTCTTTATCTTCAGACATTTTACGCTCCTTTCAATTGTATGTACTGCACTATAAATTTGGGGTATTGCTAACAAACATTAGTCTATTATAAGTGATGCAGGTATGGAATTGCAAATGCAATTCTCAATCGTGCTTATCCTTCCTGCCGAAAGCGCAGATGAACCGCGCCGAGATGGATTTCATCCCCATTCATCAGTTCGATGCCATAATCTGGCACGCGCTGGTCGTTGACCCACGCGCCGCCACTGCTGTTTTGATCGTAGATTCGATAACGGCCGTTTTCCAAAACTAACAACACATGCAAGCGCGAAACAGACGGGTCATTCTCGAAAATAATGTCCGCCTGCGTCGGCGAACGGCCGATTTTGATTTCCGCACCGTGCAGGGCGTACTCAGCGGGCAAATTGGCCGTTTCGCTGGACAAAATTTCGATGTAAGCGAGGGCGTGCGCGGGCGGATAATCGGGCGTTTCTTCTTGGCGATAGAGCGGCACGGTTTCCTCATTTGGCGCAGGTGCGGCGGTTTCTGGGGCAATGTCGTTGGCAATGTTGCCCCCTTGGCGGGGGCGATGGGTGTTTCTTGGGGCGAGGATTTACTACCTCTGCGTGGGTGATCGCCTTTGCGATTCGGCATGTTGGGCAAAGAAATGTTTTTGAATAGTTCTTTTTTCCATGCGAAATAAACGGCCGTTCCTATTCCAGCCAGCAGCAGCAACCAAAACAGCCATTTTGCAATCGCCCCTGCGCCGCCAGAAGTTTGCATGGATTCTGGGATTGCTTTGTCCCCTTCGTTGACGGTCAGCATAATTTCAGGGCTGGTCGCGCTTGTGCCTAGCTCATCTAAAATGGCGATGTGAACGCGATTTTGGCCGAAAAACAGGTTTTCCACGTCAGCATTGAAGCTGCTCACGCTGTCGGTGGCGATGGGTTGAGACACGCCATTGACCACCAGATGGGCGGCTTCGATGGCGCGGGTTTCGCCATCAACCCAGCTTAATGTGCTGTTGAAATGCAGCGATGTTGGCTTTTCGACCGATGGCAATGTGAGTGTGCGCTCTTCTGCTGGCAGGGTGATGGCTAAAATGGGGGCGGTGCTGGGGATAAAAACGGCCGTTTTGTCCCCCACGTCCCCATCTTCCGCCAATGCCAATTCCGCATTCGCTTCACCAGCCGTCAACAGGTCGGTGATGTATGTTACCCGCGATTGATTGCGGAATTCAGCGATACGATCCCAGACGGCGGCTAAGCCCGTCATGTCGTTTAGTTCAAAAGAAAAGCCGCCAGAATCCATCGCCCATTCGTGCAGGATGTTTTGCCCCAGCAGCTTGCTCGCGTCGCTTAGATCGGCATTGTCCAGCCAAAGGGTGTGCAGGGGGATGGATAAGTTGGCCGCCAATGCGGATACATCTTCTACTTTGCTCGTGCTGGTCGCATCAGTTCCATCGCTGATGATGACCAAAGAGGTGACCATATCCGCTTGCGGTTTGAGCGATTCGACCTGATTGAGCAGGTCGATGCTGCTGTCGTTCAACGCCGTCACGCCCGTTTCTGGCTGGAGCGGATCGGCGAACAGATTTCGCACACTGTTATGGAAGGGGTCGGGCGACAAGAGCTCAATCGCCCCCGTTTCGCCCACTTTGTAAATGGCGATGTAATCGACTTGCTCTTTCATATTTTCAGGGCTGGCGTATTGCAGGATGGCGTTTTGGATGGCGGGGATTTGGTCGGCAACGCCGGGCGGCACATCGACGAGGAAGATGGTCAGCGTGCCAACTTCTTGCGCGGTGACGGCATCGACGGCGGCGGGCAAGCCGTTGTGGTGCGCTTGCAGCGCGGCGGGGGACAAGGGGATGGAGCCGCCGTTTTCGTCAACGCCATACGCTTGCAGGGCGATGCCCGGCAGACTGTTAGTCGCGCTGCCCGTGATGAACAGCTTTTTGCTGGTCGTGTTCGGCTCGTCACCATCGCCATCTTGGGCGTGTAGTGTGGCTGTTTGAAAAACGGCCGTTATTAATAGTAGAGCAACTGCCAAAATAAATGTTTTCATTGCTTGTTTCTGCTGAATCATATCATTCTCCCGTGCCATCATTACCGTGCTATAATATCAAATCGCAGTGATAAAGTAAACATAATGACACGGGGGCATGGCAACACCATGCCCGTACAGTACGGGTTTGGTGTCGCCAAACCCCAATACGATAATGAAACGATTTTTATTTGGGGGCGGACTGTTCCTTTTCATATTGATGGCAACCATCGCCCATGCACAGGATGGGGACGCGCAATTACGAATAACGGCCGTTAATATCTCCACTTTCCCCACCGTGCGCGTCGCCGCTTTTCTGGACGATGGTCAGCACATCCCCCTCACCGACCTGTCAACCCTCAGCTTGCGCGAAAATAACATTCCGCTGCCATACGAACTCGTCAATGTCCCCGTCGGGATTGATGTGGCCTTCATTATTGATGCCAACGGGCAGTATGGCGAGGTGAGTGTGGACGAAAACGGCCGTTCGCGTCAACAAAAAGTGCGCGACAGCATCGTGCGCTATGCTGAGCAGTTTATGAATCCTGATGGATTGGACAGGGTGTCGATTATTGTACCTGATGGGGAAAACGGCCGTTTCCTCATCCAAGATGCAACCCATCCCGCCGATCTCATCGCCGCCATTGACGGCTATTTACCCGATGGACAATCCCATGTGCCGTTGAATAGTATGATTGAAACGGCCGTTGTGGGTGCGGCGGCACGGTCGGATAGTTCACGCTTCCAAACCGCCCTCCTGTTTACCGATGCCCGCCAAATGGGCGTTTCCCTCGATTACGACAGCTTGACCACGCAAGCCATCGCCCAAAATATGCCGTTAAACGTCGCCATTTTAGGCACGGCGGTAGACGACACCGAGCAAGCCAACGCCGACGGCTTGGCAAAGCCAACTGGTGCAACCGTCACCCATCTGCCCAGCGGCGCGGAGATGGAAGCGTTGTACCAAAGTTGGGAAGCGCAAGGGAATCGCCCACAATTACTGTACGAATCGGTGCAACGGGAAAACGGCACATACCCCGTTAGCATCAATTTGGGCGAAGCTCGCGCCGCCGCCGAGTATGAACTCGCGCTCCAACCCGCCACAATCGCCATCGACAGCGCTGGCGATGTGCGCCGTGTCGGCGCGGCGTACAACACGCTTTTACCCGACTTGCAACCGCCGACCAGCACCGTCAGTATCGTCATCAGTTGGCCTGATGGCATTGCCCGCCGCATCGCCGCCGCCACGCTGTACGCCGACGACAGCCCCGTCGCCACCTTCACCGATTTGCCCGCCACCGACCGTATTCCCGTCGAGTTGGACATCGCTTTTTGGGACGACCGCACGGTGGAATTACGAGCCACAATGATCGATGCGGTGGACATGGAAGCTGAAAGCGAAACGGCCGTTTTGAACATCACAACCGAACGCCCCATCCTGACATTGCCAACGCCCGCGCCAACCATCGCCGCCCCCGTCGTGGACGAACCGCCCGCGCAACAGTTTGAATGGCGCGGCGGCGGCGCGTGGGGGTTGATGGGTATCGCCGTCATCTTATTGCTGCTGCTTTACCATTTCCGTCGCAAGCGGCAGGGGGGCGATGGGGATGTGGTGGTGAAAACGGCCGTTTCTGACCCATCACCTGCACCCGCAACTGCCCCCGCAACTGCCCCGCCCGCATTCCTAAACGGCGTTCCCTTAACGCAAGCCAACGTCACCATCGGCAGCGGAGATGATTGTGTGCTGCGGGTTGATGATGAGAGCGTTGTGCCGCTCCATGCACGGATTCGGAGGAGAAACGGCCGTTATTATTTATACGACGA
>CAYSDT010000333.1:0-4063 GCA_964429835.1 uncultured Ardenticatenaceae bacterium
GTTGTTTCTTTTATCCCCGTCCCAATACGCCCACTCCCCACCAACAACCCCTCCACATTTCCCGCTTCCATCCCCGAAAAAATGCGTATAGCCAGCGATGGGTACGCAGTTACCAACGCCAGCATCCCTTCAACTTTGCTTGCCATGCCGCCAGTCACATCTGTGCCGCGTGAACCGCGCAGGGCGGGGGCGATGGTTGCGTAGTTGGCGGGGGTGATGGTGGGAATGAGGGTTTTATTTTCGTCGTACACCCCCATCGTTTCCCCAGCTAAAAGCAGGCGGGACGGCCGTAATTCATCCACCAGACCAACCATCAATTCCTCAGTCGAAAGAATTGTGCCGCCGCGTACATCGTCGAAAATGGTGTCCCCATAAATGACGGGGACAAGGTTTGCGTCCAGCGCGGCGCGGATGGGAGCGGTGGTGATGTGGACGAGTGCGCCATCGCTGGCTTGTGCATGTGCCGATGGCTGCAAGCCGATGGCTGGCACACCTGCATCCAACAACGCCTTGATGACAAGTTGGTTAAGTTGTGCCATCGCCGCGTGGACGAGGGCGAAACTGTGCCATTCAACGGCCGTTTTCACCCCATCCCGTGTGCCATGCTTCGCCGCCGCCACATGCCCAAACGAACCGCCGCCATGACCAAGCAACAGCCGTAATTCAGGGTTTTGTGCGTGGGCAGATGCAATCTCCCCCGCAAGTTGGCGCAGGATGGCGGGACGAATGGTAGAAACGGCCGTTTTGTCCGTAATCAACGAGCCGCCGAGCTTCAGAAAGATGAGGGGCGGGGGAGCAGGGGGGCGGGGGAGCATAATCGTTTATCTCTCCCCCTCTCCCCTGCTCCCCTGCTCCATATGCGCTACTGCTTGCGCGGGGGTGTCGGCAAAGTGGAGCATTCCGAAATCTTCGGGGCGCATGTAGGGGGAGTCGGCGTAGGTTTTGATGGTGTCGCGCCAGAGAGAGCCTAAGAGGGAAAACGGCCGTTTGTCCATCTCTTCCACTTGCATTAATCCCCACGCCATCGTCATTTCTGCCAGCGTGCCAACGCTGCCGGGCAGGGTGATGATGCCGTCGTTTTTCTCGACGAGGTACATCAGTCGGTCGTGCAAGGTGACGAAGCGAATTTCTTCCGTCACCCATTGGTTATGCTTGATGGGGCGGAACGATTCGATTTTGTCGGCCGTTACGCCGATGACATGGCCGCCCGCTTCGGCCGCGCCTTGCGAAACGCCAGCCATCGTGCCATTGTAGCCGCCAGTGGCGACGGTGAATCCTGCTTCTGCTAATAAACGGCCGACTTCGCGGGCGTTTTCATACGCTTCTGTTCCCGGTTTTGGGGCTGAACTGCCAAATACTGAAATGATTTTCATACTGCTCCTTATACTTTTTATAAAATGGTAGATTTACTGCAAATTAGCAACGAATTTACCAGAATTATAGAACCCTCGTTCTTAAATAACCACACCCGCCTTCAACACAAAATCAAACTGCATCCAAACGGCCGTTTGTACCTCCACAACCCCATTTTCCAACGCCAACCCCAGCGTTTCCGCGATGGGATGGCTTTCCAGTTCGTTAATCGTCACCTGACAACCAGTTGGCAGCCAGCCGCCGCCGCGAAACGCGCCCACTTCCATCGGGGCTTCGATGAGCGATTGATAGCACGCCGCCCCGCTGTCGGCCGCATCCCGAAATTGCTTGAGAAAAACGAGCGGCACATTGTCGTTGAGCAGCCGTGTAAGCTCACCCAATCCAGCAATACCCTGCAAATCAGCTTTGGCCTCATCCCAGCTTGCCCATTCGCTGCCAGCTTCCCCAGCGGGGGCGATGGTTATCAGCGGCTCCCATTGGGCGATGGCATCGGGCGCGAACTGCTTGAAACCGAGAACGTCCATGCTTACCGATGGCTGCTGAATTCGCTCTGGCTTGTCGAACCGCGCCCCCATCTTGTTAAATCCGTACACCTCACGCCCAGCGGCGATGGCGTAGCTATTATCCACAAACAAATACGGCATAAACCACGCCAGATGGTCAGGAATCCACCCATCGCCCACGCGCCGCGAGACCAATATCAGCATCCAAAAGCCAATTTCGGTTTCGTTCATCTTGCCCACCTGCCGATCCCGTTCGTCGAGTGACGAAATCTGCATATCGGCGTAGGTGAGGAGGATGGAATCGAGCAGGGGGGTGAATTGGAAACGGCCGTTGGCTGGAACATTCAAAAATTGGTCACATAGCGCCGTCAATCGCGCCCCATCTGCCGCCAGCAAAAAGGCGGCCAATTGCACATTTTCCTGTAAATAAGGCGGGCGTAAAATGGGGAAGGGGTGATTGCCGTCAACATAGCGCGGCAAATTTGCGGGAACTGCGGGGGCGATGGGCGGCTTGGTCAGCCCATAATAAGCGGCCAACGCGCCGCCTCCAACCGCACCGCCACCCATCAGGAAAAAGTCACGGCGGGAAATGAGGGGAGTGTTCATGGTGCGAGTGGGCGAGTGGCAAGTGGCGAGTATATGCGTTTTACTTGCAACTCGCATACTCGCTACTCGCCATTCCTTACCCTTTTTTGCGCTCTTGGATGTCGCTGACGGCGACGTAGCGCATGGCAGTTTGTGCGCTCGTCCAGCCAAACCACGCCATCAATTCGTCCACGCCGTAGCCGAGCCGTGCCATTTTTGTGGCGCAATAGTGGCGGCAATCGTGCGCTGATATTTTGTCCGCGCCGATCTGCTTGCCCAGCCATGCCACCCGTTCGCTCAAGCGCACGCGGTTCATGCCATCGCCCAGCAGGTGGCCGCCTTCGCCGTTTTTCAGCAGTCGCGTGGTCGCCAAAATAAGCGCACCGTCGGGTCTCAGGGGGGATGGGTAAAAGTGGTTGATGTAGCGCGTCGCTTGCTGCATCGTGTCATCGGTCAGTTGGTGGGTTGCCCATTCATGGGCTGACCCTTTCACTTTGGGGCGACGGAATCGCAAACGGCCGTTTGTCACATTGATCGCCGCTGGTGTCAGCAGCACCACCTCGCTGACGCGCAACCCATGATCCAGCAACAGGCACATTAACAGCGCATCCCGTTGCGCTTGGGGGGATGGATTGCGTGGGGTTTTGAGATAAACGGCCGTTTGTTCATCAATAACCGTCGCCACCGCCTTCTTCGTCGAGCGACGGGTAACGACGATGCTCTTCTTCGCCCCGACAGGCTTGTAAACGTAAGTGGTCTCCTTTTTGCGCGTCTGCTCGCGCCGTTCGTCTACGTTTTGCCCGCCAGCACGCGAAAATCCTTTCACTGTTTGAATCAACGCCCCTTCCTGCCGCTCGATTACGCCCGCCTTGACCGCCATCAGCGCGTAAATTCGCACCGTAGACAGCCGCGCATTGACGGTTGTGACTGCGTATCCTTCGCGTAGCAGCCATTGGGCGAACCCTTCGACGATGCCCCACGTCACCCCGCGCCACGCATTGGGATTGGTTTGGTAATCCGCGCCATGATGCAGAGGAATACGGCCGTCTATCAGGTATTCGGCAAACAGTTCCAAATCACGGGATTGTCGTTTGATGGTGTTGGTTGATTTTTCGCTCAGGTAGCGTCCGAAAATGTGCTGTCCGGCCGCTTGGTTGGCAATCTGTCCCGCAATTTCAAGCGGTGAGGGCTGGTATGGTTCTATCAGTTGCAGTTCGGAATTGTCCATGCGAAGATGATAACACAAAGTTTGGGTAAGACGTGAGAAAATGGGGAAGGAAATTGTCAATTGTTAATTGGCAATGGTCAATTGTCAACGATTAGGGTGTGCGCGAAACGGCCGTGTTTTATGGTATTATGTAGGCATCGTTAGTACATTCACGGAGTGTAAATTGATGTTTCCCCATCTGGATATGGGTTGCATTGGCCTTTAATTGATGAAGATTTGGCGATTACACCCTTGTTAGGTTTGGCAGAAAGCATGGTTGTGACAGCGGCTTAGGTTAAAAACCTAAGCCTGACATTTGAAGCCCGCTGAAAGCGGGCTGGAATCAACGCGCTTTCAGCGCGTTTTGTGTATCAGGCTTAGGTTTTTAACCGAT
>CAYSDT010000334.1:0-4050 GCA_964429835.1 uncultured Ardenticatenaceae bacterium
GCAGAAATATCCCATCTTGCCCCCAAACTGAAATGCACTTCCATTCATTTTGAGGGTAGACGGGGAGTAACGGCCGTTATAAAATCACTCTAAAGTTCAACTTTTCATCTCGACAGGATTTTCGCCTTGATGGGCAAAAGTTGAACTTTTTTCAGTGGACTTATAAAATCCCTCCCATGAACAAAAAACGATGTGAATGGTGCGGCACAGACCCGCTTTATGTAAAGTATCACGATGAAGAGTGGGGCGTACCCGTCTACGATGACCAGCTTCTTTTCGCCAAGTTGATTTTGGACGGCGCACAAGCTGGCCTAAGCTGGATCACCATCTTGCGTAAACGCGAAAATTATTGGACAGCATTTGATCAATTCGACCCTGAAACCATCGCCCAGTATGATGAAGAAAAGGTAGCCGAATTGATGCAAAACGCAGGCATTGTCCGTAATCGGCTGAAAATTCAAGCGGCCATCAAAAATGCGCGGGGTTATTTACAGATAATAGAAGAGCATGGCTCGTTTAGCGACTATCTATGGGGCTTTGTCGGCGGTTCACCGATTCAAAATGAGTGGCAAACGATGGGCGATGTGCCTGCAAAAACGGCCGTTTCCATTACAATGAGCAAAGCTCTCAAAAAACGAGGCTTCAACTTCGTCGGGCCGACCATCTGTTACGCTTTCATGCAGGCTGTGGGTATGATTAACGACCACACCATCGACTGTTATCGCCATATGGAAGTAACATCTCAATAAATCGTGGTAGAGACCTGACAGGTTTCACCAGCACCTCCTGTTTTACACGAGTATTGTCGAAAAACCTGTCAGGTCTCTACCCAAGTTAATGTAAAATATAAATGACAACATACAGTACCGAAACCATACAAGATGCCCTGCTCGAAAGCCGCGAACGCTTTCTTATCGCTATTGAAACCCTGCCCGATGAAGCATTGATAGAAGCTGGTGTCGTCGGACAAGCGTCCATCGCTGATTTGATGGCCGCCATGACGACGGCCGAAGCTGAATTAGTCACTGGATTGATGCAGATTGATCAGGGCAAGAAGCCGACGAAACTGTTGGACAGTTTGAAACGGCCGTTTACCATCCGTCCCGCCGTTGATCGTGACCTTGACCCGATTTTTGATGATTTTCTGCGCGTGCGCCGTCAATTGGAAACATGGGTCGAAGAATTTTCCAACAAAGCACTCAATGATCCCAAGAAATACAAGTGGCTCAACGGTAAAACACTCGGCCTCATCATCGCCCGCCTAAGCTACGAAAATGAGAACAAATACGTCCCCTTTGTGGAGCGATTTGCCCACGCTTACGATAACCGTTGACCATCATCCCACTTTCGTTTGATCCCCCTAAACAAGGTATAATTTGCGTTGGTTTTTATAGGATAAACGGCCGTTAATGATGAGTGATGTGTACTGCATAATTCATTATTAATTGTTCATTATTCATTATTCATTATTTCTGGAGGTTTCCTTGGAACCTGGACAAATCAATAACATAGACATCAACAAAGAAATGCGGACATCCTATCTCGATTACGCCATGAGCGTCATCGTTTCCCGCGCCCTTCCCGATGCCCGCGACGGCCTCAAACCCGTCCACCGCCGCATCCTCTATGCCATGCACGACATGGGCATTCGCTCGACTGGGCCGCACCGCAAAAGTGCCAGAATCGTCGGCGAAGTTCTCGGTAAATACCATCCGCACGGCGACCAATCCGTCTACAACGCGATGGTTCGCATGGCGCAGCCATTTGCCATGCGCTACATGCTCGTGGACGGGCAGGGCAACTTCGGCAGCATCGACGGCGACAACGCCGCCGCCATGCGTTACACCGAAGCCCGCCTCTCCAAAATTTCTGCTGAACTCCTCACCGACATCGAAAAAGAGACCGTCGATTTTAGCCCCAATTTTGACGATTCTCTGCTGGAACCGATTTTAATGCCCGCCCGCTTGCCCAATCTGCTACTCAATGGCTCGTCGGGCATCGCCGTCGGCATGGCGACCAACATTCCACCCCATAATCTCAACGAACTATGCGATGGGATCAACTATCTCATCGACCGACAGGACGATGTGGATGATGTGACCCTTGACGACCTCATGCAGTTCGTCAAGGGACCCGACTTCCCTACAGGCGGCACAATCGTCGGTGGCGAAGGCATTCGTAACGCATACGCGACGGGGCGAGGGCGTATCATCATCCGTTGTGTTGCCGCTGTCGAAGATTTGCCTGGCAAAAAAGACCGTCAACGCATCAACATCACCGAAATTCCGTATCAGGTCAATAAATCGACCCTCATCGAGCGTATCGCCGAACTCGTCAACAAAGGCGTAATCCCCGATATTTCCGACTTGCGCGACTCATCCGACCGTCACGGCATATCCATCATTGTGGAGCTAAAACGTGGCACACAGCCGCTGAAAGTGTTGAACCAACTCTACAAGCACACCTATCTGCAAACGACATTCAGCACCCAAATGTTGGCCTTAATTGACCAGCAACCCCATCTACTTTCGCTTAAACGGGCATTGCAAGTCTACATCGACCACCGTATCAACGTCATCACCCGCCGCACCGAATTTGATCTGAAAAAAGCGTTAAAACGACAGCACATTTTAGAAGGATTACGCATCGCTCTGGACAATCTCGATGCCGTCATCAAAACCATCCGCGCCTCATCCGATGTAGAGACCGCTCGCGGTAGTTTGATGGATAAATTTGGGCTGAGTGAAGCACAGGCTTCCGCCATTTTGGATATGCAATTGCGCCGTTTGGCAGCACTGGAACGTCAAAAAATCGAAAACGAGTATAACGAGTTATCAATCCATATCGGTTATTTACGCGGCTTGCTTGGCGATGGTTCTAAAATTCTCGCGCTAATCAAAGAAGATGTACAAGCCATCAAAGAAAAATATGGGGACGCACGACGCACAGAAATCGCATATTGGTTGGAAGCGGACATCAACATGGAGGATTTAATCCAAGATGAGGATGTGCTGGTTGCCATCACCCAGCGCGGTTATGTCAAGCGCACGCTGGTGTCGGCGTATCGCACACAGGCACGGGGCGGCAAAGGGTTAATCGGCATGAGTACGCGGGATGAAGATATGCTGGAGCGGCTTTTCGCCGCTGGCACGCTGAATACCATCCTGTTTTTCTCAGACACGGGCAAAGTGTACGCCGAAAAAGCGTATAATATCCCCGAAATGGGACGCACCGCACGCGGCACATCGCTTATGAATGTGCTGCCGCTGCTGCCTGACGAAAAAATAACGGCCGCTTTAGCCGTGCATGATTTTGAAGATGCCAAATATCTCGTCATGATCACCAAGAAAGGGCGTATCAAGCGGGTTGCCGTTAGCTCGTTTGCCAATGTACGCTCCTCTGGCCTCATCGCCATCAGTTTGGATGAAGATGACAGCTTGGGTTGGGTGAAATTGACGCATGACCATCAGGATTTAATTATCGTCAGCGAGCAGGGCAAGGGCATCCGCTTTAGCGAAGAAGATGTACGCCCGATGGGACGCACGGCCGCTGGTGTGAAGGCGATTCGTCTGGATTCATGGGATCGTGTGGCGGGTGCGGATGTTGTCAAACCCGATCATGCACTCATGGTCATCACCGAATTAGGGTACGGCAAACGTACCAATCTGGATGAGTATCGTCAGCAAAATCGGTATGGGCAAGGGGTGCGGGCGATGGCGTTAACGCCTGAACGCACGGGTAAAATCGTGGGCGCACGAGTGGTTGCGGCTGGCGATGAGGTGACTTGTATTTCAACGAATGGGATTATGCTAAAAACGGCCGTTGATACCATCTCCACACAAGGCCGATCATCACAAGGTGTGCGCGTTATGAATTTGCGGCAAGGGGACACGCTCGCCTCCGTCGCCGTCATTCGTGAAGGCCGCCTTTCCCGCGTAGACGAAAGCGAAGAAGAGTAAATAGACATAGACAGAGGCGGCAGATAGAAATGCTGTTTTATTTGTAACATCTCAATAACTTGGGGTAAAGACCTGACAGGTTTCATCAAGA
>CAYSDT010000335.1:0-4050 GCA_964429835.1 uncultured Ardenticatenaceae bacterium
ATTCTATCCACCGCCCGCTGGTACGACCTCACGCAGGCGTTGAGCATTTTCACCCCGCCGTGGCCGGGCGAAATGCCGCTGCAAGTTCACTTTTTCAAGCGGCTGACCGGCTCCTTTGGCGGCGGGCAAGGCGCGAACGGGCAGCTCATCGAATGGAGCAACAACACCGGCACGCACCTCGTCGGGCCACGCGCCTTCCACTCTGGCGCAACGGCGATCAGCGACATCCCGCTCGACGCGCTGCACGGCGAAGGCGTAATCGTGGACATCTCCGATGCCGTCTCCGACTACAGCTTGTACACCCCTGAAATGATCATGGAACGTGCCGACGTGAAAGAGGGCGACATCCTCTTCATCAACACGGGCTACCACAAATACGGCTGGGATCAGCCCGACGAATACAACGCCGACGCGCAAGGCGGCATCAACAACAAGGAATTTGGCTACTACTTACGCCATCCCGGCCCCTCCCCTGACTTTTTTGCATGGGCGATGGGTCTAAACTTAAAGATGATCGGCGTGGATTGCGGCAGTGCCGAGCATCCGATGAACACAAACCTACGCACGATGCACGCCCGCGAATTTGAAAAAGCGGAAGCCAAACTCATCGCTGAGTACGGCAAAACGTGGGATGAGATGTTCCCACCAGAGGAGTATCACGCCCTCACCCACATCGACATGCCCAAAGCGGGGCTGCTGTTGGCGGAATCGCTGGGCGGGCAGATTGGTGAATTGGGCAACCAGCGGGGATGGTTGATGGTCAATCCCATCCCGTTTATGGAAGTGGAGTCGGCGTGGAGTCGAGTAACGGCCGTTTTACCCCCACCCCAAATGCCAGAAGCCGACTTCTTCGCCTTCATGTCCGCCCTCGACACCTACGACATGACGCTGCCATTCAGCGTGCAAACGCCGCAATGGGCAAACTATGTGCCGCTGAGCATCAACTACACCAAGCGCGTCGGCGGGCAGCCGTTCGGGCTGGGGCGCAACAACGCCCATTGCCGCGCCAGCTTCCATCTCGCCAGCCACATGGACGGCGAACGCCATTTCCACGCCGCTGGCCGCACCATCGGCGAAATGCCATTCGATCATTGGATCGGCGCGGGCGTGGTTGCCGACATCTCCGATCTGGTCAGCAACTCCAGCGTTTACACCCCTGAAATGATCGAAAGCGTGGTCGATGTGCAGGATGGCGACATCCTCATCATCAAAACGGGATGGCATAAATACGGCTGGAACAGCCCCGATTCCGACGAGTTCCGCTACATGATCAAACATCCCGGCCCCTCACCCGACTTTGCCGATTGGTGCATTGCCCGCAAAATCAAATGGTTGGCGATTGATTGCGTGGCGATGGAACATCCGATGAACACCATCCAGCGCGAATGGCATCCGAAAACATTTGCGGAAGCTGACCAAAAGCTGATCGACCAGTTCGGCAAAAATTGGGACGAAATGTATCCGCTGGACAAGTTCTATCAGGATATGCACCTGAATTTGTTCCCCAAAGGGATTCTCCATGCGGAGAATTTGGGATTGGATATTGCGCGGGCGGAAAACGGCCGTTATTTCATCGGCGCGTTTATGCAGAAAGGGATGGAACTGGCTTCGTGCTGGGGACGGTTTGTAGCGTATAAAGCGTAGGGAGCGAGTGGCGAGTGTGCGAGTGGCGAGTACGCTACTCACCACTCGCCATTCGCCTAGAAGAAAATATCGTTAGCATCCTCTTCTGGTTTATTTGTTGAAACGGCCGTTTTCCCCTCTTTCATCTCGCGCCAAAATGTTTGATCGTAGCGACGTGAACGCACGGGGATGGGCATTTTGACCCCCCATCCCAGCAGCAGCACTTCCTGCTTCTCTTGCAGACGCGCCAACATGCCGCGCAACTGTTCGCGCCCAGCCAAGCCCGTCAACACGGCACGAATATCATCGTCATCACCCAGCCAGCCCGTGATGCGCGTGCCAAGTTGGGACATAATCTCATCATCAATGCCAGACGGCCGTTGATCGACAACCAACAGCGTCACATAATACTTCCGCAACTCACGGGCAATAATGCCAAACGTCGTTTGCTTTGCCAGATGGGGGTTCAACAATTTATGAGCCTCTTCGATGGCGATGAGCAGTTGGCGCGGTGTTTCCGCTTGCCCATTTTTGAATGCTTCCGTCTTTTTAACCCAATGATCGCGCAAGCGGCGCGTCAACAAATTGGAAACCAGCAGATAATCGAGGTCAGATTCGTATTCGCCAAAGCTGAGAATGACATGACGGCCGTTTTCCAACTTATCCACAATTGCCATCACCGAATCTGAGGCGGGGGATTCCTGTACATACGGCTTGTCGGCGATGATTTTCAGCTTGCGGTGCAACGCTTCGGCCGCTTTTTCATGCACATTATTCGACCGCGCCCACGCCGCTACCGAATTTGCCGCAGGGGTAGATTTGCCCGTGTCGGGGTCAAAATCGACCGCGCCCGGCTCCAGTTTCATAAATTGACTGAACCAGTTTTCTTTGAAATCTTGTTCGAGGGCGTTGAGCGTAACGGCCGTTGTGTCCGTCAAATTCAACAATTCTGACAGCAGGTAAATATCCTTGACCGTGAAATCTCGCATCGCCAATTCTAGCGTGAAATCGGGGGTTTTGCCGCGCACCATCGCCCCTTTGCCCAGCGCGGCGACCTGCACTTTTGTGCCAAACAGCGATTTCAAGCCCATCACCGTTTCATCTTTGTCAGAATCGAGGTCGTCGAAAGCGTATTCGTTGTGCATGTCGTACACCAGCGCGGCGGCGACATCTTCGCGCATCAAGCCAGCCAAAACCATGCGCGTCAGGAACGATTTGCCCGTTCCCGTCGCCCCAAAAATGCCGCTGGAGCGTTTGACAAACTTGTTCAAATCAATCCGCACGGGATACCCTTGCTCGATGGTTTCACCGATGGCAAACATCCCCTCGCCCGCCATGCCGAAAATTTCGGCGACATCCATCTCGTTGGCGGCGCGTACATTGGCATGATGGGCGGGGATGGTTTTGACAGGTTTGGGGCCGGGTTGTTCTTTGCCCGCTTCCACATCTGCCTCCCATTCAGCCCGCTTGGGGTCAGTCAAATCCGGCCCCATATCCATCAGCAGCGTCGGGTACATTTCCATCGTGGTGTGGACAGTTTTGCCCAGCAAAGCGCGTTGGATGGCGGGCGAAATGCGATCTGGCCGTTCGTCGGCGAATCGGGGGTCGGTCGCCCCCAATCGTAAATCAGTGACGAGGCCGTAGTAGCGAAAACGGCCGTTTTCACACACCACAAAGCTCCCTTCCTGCACCTCATCGGCGGGAACGGTCAACCGCACGTTGAACCCTTCACGCAAACCGCCGCCAACGATATATCCTATTGAATCTTCCATAATTATGTCCCTTGTGTCATCATATGTATCTTTCAGGGTAATCGGTCACTCCCCCCAATGATTTGTACACTGATTGCTCAGATAAACACAGATAAAAGCAAAAAATCAGCGTAATCAGTGTACTCTTTTAGCTGGGGGGCCGCTTACCTTTCAGGACTGTACAAAAGAAAACGCATGATGGCAACTTTATTTTTAATGGTTATCAGTAGGAGTGAATATGAACGAAAATTGGCAGGAACAGGCGACTGGATTCGCAAAAACATACGATTTATTGCACACGCCACAAACGCACGCGCTGGATTTACTCAGTGAAATGGGCGAAGTGGCGAAGGAACTGTTATTGGCGACGGATTATGGGACGCATCCATTTTCCGCCCGCCCCCATCTCACCGATGAAATGGGGGATGTGTTGTATAGTTTATGTTTGCTGGCAACGGCCGTTAATGTGGATTTAGACGAAGCTCTCGCTGGCGCACTTGCCAAATATCAGAAACGGATGGACAGTAAAAATCACGCAGGAAGCTGTTAAAGGAATGGTACTTAAATAACTTACCCATTTCAATCGGTGTCTAAAATGGGTAAGTTACAAAAGGTTCATTACTAATCAGGCTGTCTATTCATCCGTCCAGTTAGCACGCAATCCCACAACACGCGA
>CAYSDT010000336.1:0-4049 GCA_964429835.1 uncultured Ardenticatenaceae bacterium
ATAGCGAAGATTGGTTCACTCTCGAAGGAGTGAACCAATCTGTAGCGGGGGACGCGGATTAGGTTCCAGATTACAGCAGTTGTTTAATTTTGCGGAATCCCGCCAAAAGCGTTTCTATCAAAACTTCAATTTCCTTCTCCGTCATAACCGTTGACAATGTGCCAGAACAAGTATTGATCATGATAATGCCGTTATCAAACAGGTAATCGAGCAAAAATTGAATGTGCTGCGATTCCTGCGGTGTCATGTAAGCGTCCCGATAGGTGACGGGTGCTTCTGGTTTCATGTGAATTCTGAACATGGAGCCGCCGCCAGTCACGCAAGCGGGAATGTCGGCGATTTGGATCGCTTCGGCAATGCCCGCCCGTGCTTGGTCGGCTAGATGGTTTAGGTTGGAAACGGCCGTTTTATCAAACATCTCCATACTCACCAGCCCAGCCGTCATCGTAACCGGATTCGCCGAAAATGTACCTGAATGGGGGAACAAAACGGTATCCGCCAACGGATTCATAACACTCATCACATCTTTGCGCCCCGCTAATGCGCCCACAGGGAAGCCGCCGCCAATCATCTTGCCCATCGCCGTTAGATCGGGTCGCACACCATACCACTCCTGTGCGCCGCCATAATTTGAGCGAAATGTAATTACCTCATCGAAAACCAGCAACACATTATTTTCCCGTGTCCACGCATAGATGGCCTGCACAAACGCTGGCGACGCGGGAACAAGGCCAACGCGATGGGGCATCAAGTCCAGCAAGACACAAGCCAATTCATCACGATGGCGATTCAAAATCTCCACCGCCTGTTCTGGCTGATTGAAAGGGATGATGATCACATCGCTTAAAGCTGACGCAGGCGTGCCATGAGCGACTGGTACGCTGGATGGGTTATGAGCGTCGCCCCAGTTGCTGGGGTTTGCTGTTTGGCTGATTTCGGCATAGTCGTACTGGCCGTGATACGCTCCTTCTGCTTTGGCGATTTTGGGGCGGCCTGTATAAGCCCGCGCCGCTTTCAGGCAGCCCATCACCGCTTCTGTACCTGAATTGACAAACCGTATGCTCTCAAAACCGTCATTACGGCGGCACATGTGTTCGGCAAACTCGATTTCTACTTCGGTGGCTAAGGTAAACGCTGTTCCTTTTTGTAATTGCGCGGTGACGGCTTCAACAACGGCCGTGTGTGCATGACCATGAATAAGTGAGGCCATATTATTAGCATAATCAATACGAGACACCCCTTCAATATCGGTGACATAACAGCCAGCACCATGATCAACATACAACGGATGCGGTTTGCGTAACACTGTGTTTCGGCTGCAACCGCCGGGCATTACTTTTTGTGCGCGTTCATACAATGCCGCGCTGCGTGATTGGGTTGATGAATTATTCATAAAAAACCTTTGAGTGATTGGCAATTAGAGATTGGAGAATGTTAAAACAGGACGCAGATAACGTAGATTATCAGGATAAGCGCAGATTTTTCGATGATCTATCTTAAAAAATCTGCGTTTATCCGTTAAATCCTGATAATCTGCGTCCCAAAATTTTTTCTTCGACAGCCTGCTAATCCCCAATCCCCATCTTAAACATTATCGAGATTGGCAAACAACCCCGCCTCATCATAAATAACGCGGTCATTATAGCCGCTGAACCAAATCGCTTCAGGATTGCGCCCCAATATGGTGATAAGACCTTTTTCGGGCGCATCTTCTGCGTTGCGATGTAATTTCATAATGACTACCCCATTCTCCGCTCCGGGTACGCCGGGCAGGGGGTCGTTGGTTACAGCGACCACTTCGGTTTTGCCTTTGTAATGGGTAATAGAAAGCCGCGCATGTGTTTCTACGCCAGACAAGCCTTTTTGCGACTCATTAAGTATGCGCCATGATTCTTCAATGGGTATATTGAACGCTTTGTGTCCGATGATGTCACGACCACAGAAGAAGTAATGGTTCTCCACTTTATTTTGCTTCATTTCGCGTTGCATAATACGCAACGCATCGGGGTCGTTGTTAATGCCAGCGATGAGGGGTGCTTGGTTATCAACAGTAAGCCAATTCCGTTTGCCCAACTCCCCAATAGCGTGTTTGGTATCGGGATGCCATCTCAAGCCGCCAACTGACTCGGTAATAAAATTGCCGTCGTCATCCTTGAGCAAGAATTCGTCAGGATGGTTAAAGTGAATCATCAGACGGATTTTTGTGCCGGGATAAGTCGCATGGAATTTATCCGCCATATCAAAGAAGGTTTCGTCAAAACGCTTGGGATAAAAGGCCAATTCCTTAGTTCCCAAACGAATGGATTCAATACCCGCTTCTGCCAGTGCCGCCCACCATGCGGCGATGTTTCTGTTGCTGAGTACCATCGGGTCGCCGCCAGACATGAGGATTTCACGCAATTTTTCGCGTCCAGTTTGGGGATGACGGCCGCCATTAGCGGCAACTTCAGCATTATGCTGTTTAATGTAATTAACGAGATCGTTGATTTGTGCCAATCCTTTAGGTGCGACAGTGCCATCTGCCCTTTCGATCCCTTTTTTAGCGATAAGCTCTTCACGATAGCAAAAGCGGCAATGGGCGGAGCAGGTAGAGGACACATAGAGGAGACCCATCTCATATTTGTGAATTAGACCTTCCACAGGACTGTAACTCATCTGCTTGCCGGGATCAGAGGAACCATCAAGGTCAACTGTTTCTTGGGGATTTGCTTTTACCAAGACTTGCAATGCCGCACTTTTCTTAGCTAACTCAAAATAATGTCGGGTTAACTTGACGGGCATTCGCGCTTCAACATCTTTCTCGGTTCCTTTGAGTGCGGCCAACGCTTCCAACTCGTCGGCCGAGTAAAACGATTGCATATCTTCGGGAGCATTGCCATCAATAAACTTTTTAAGCCCTTTGATAATTTGCCGATCATACTTGCCATTTGTAACTGAATTTAAGAATGTTTGCTCTTTTTCTGATGGTTGATACTTTTTTGACATAGGTTCTCCTGTCATATTTGTAAATTTAATGAATATCTTTGACTGTCATTCTCGCGTAGGCGGGAATGACAAATCATTTGTAAATAGTGGCTGATATCAGCCACATTTTTATTCGATTTCTTCGGCTTGGGCTAATTGCCAGCCAGTCGTATTTTGGAAATGCACGCGCATCGCTTGTTTGGCAGCATCTGGCTGTCCAGCTTGGATGGCCTGCAAAATGGGGCGGTGCATATTTACCATTTCTTCAGCGTCAACTTGGCTGGCGTAGCCGCGTCGGGTGTAGCCAGATTTAATATAGCCGTGCAAAATCTGCCGCAAGCTCAAGAGTAAATTGAGCAATAAGGGGTTGTTTGAGGCTTCGGCAATGGCAATATGAAACGCAATATCGTTTTCAACAGCTTGTTCTGGCGCGATGCCTTGTTCGCCAATCACAGCCACCAGTTGCGCTAAATGTACTTTCTGCGCGTCAGTGGCATATTCTGCCGCCAGCGCAGCGGCTTGTTCTTCTAACGCGCAACGCACTTCGATAATATGCCGCAGTTCCTGCTTGATAAATACCATGCCCCAATTCAGGCGTTGGCTCAAAAAATCGGTGTATGATTCGCTGACGAAAGTGCCGGCACTGCGTCGCGTTTCTAACAGCCCAGCCACGACCAATGATTTGACCGCCTCGCGCAATGTCGAACGCCCCACGCCGAACTGCGCCATCATTTCTGGTTCGGTGGGCAAGCGATCCCCCGGCTTTAGATGGCCTTTGGCGATCAGCGTCATCAATTGCTCGGCGACAGCTTCGGCTAAGCTTTTGGTTGCGACGGGTTTGAATGTTGGTGTTTCAGGTAACATAGACTCACTCTGCTCTTGGTCTGCTCGTCTGTTCATCTGTTCGTCTGATGAAGTGATGAATGGAATTTTACTGTACTTATGATGTACATGCAATGGTATCTTCTCAATATTTCGGGGAGACCTGACAGGTTTTTTTGTGATACTCGTGTAAAACAAAAGGTATTGGTGAAACCTGTCAGGTCTTTACCCCAAGTTATTGAGATGTTACATGGTATCTTCTC
>CAYSDT010000337.1:0-4037 GCA_964429835.1 uncultured Ardenticatenaceae bacterium
GATTAGCGCAGATTTTTATTTTTTAATCTGCGCTAATCTGCGTAATCTGCGGATCATATTTTAGGGTGTAGTCTATGAATATGTTCCGCTTTGGTTTACTGTTTACTTTTATTATACTGTTGTCGGTCGGTTGCGAGCGGCCTGACCCGACGGGGGATGAGGGGGAAGAAACGGCCGTTTATCCCACCATTGCCTCCTCCGTAAACGCACCACAGGGGGAAACGGCCGTTTCCAATGAAACGTCCCCCATCGCCCCCACCATTACGCGCCCCAGTTATGATGGCGTGCCAACACCAGACGCACCACACGTTGCCGTAAACGGCGACGACCAACCCTTCCAAATTCACACGATAAGTTCGGGCGACACGCTCGGCTATCTGGCACAACTGTATGGCAGCAGCGTTGAGGAATTACTGGCCGCCAATAATCTGGGAGTAACTGACATTCTTTACATCGGGCAGGAGATTCAGATTCCGGTGCAGGCGAGCATCGTTGGCTCCAGCTTCAAGCTGATTCCTGACAGTGAACTGATGTACGGCGAGGCGGCGAAGGGGTTCAGTATCAACGCCGTAATCAACCAATACGACGGTTATTTACGCAATTACCGCGAAGAAGTGGAGGGGCAAATGTTGGACGGCGCGGGCGTAATCAACCTTGTCGCCCAGCGGTTCAGCGTCAGCCCGCGCTTGTTGTTGGCCGCGCTGGAACATCGGGCGGGATGGGTCACGCAAGCCAATCCCGCCATCACCCATCACCCGATGGGAAACGGGGCGGGCGGCGATGGGTTGTACAGCCAGTTGGGATGGGCGGCCAATTTATTGAATTTGGGTTATTACGGCCGTTCCGAAGGTGGTGTCAGCAGCATCCTGATAGATGATGGGACGCGCGTCGCCATCGCCCCCGACATTAACGACGGCACGGCGGGGGTGCAGTTGTGGCTGGCGGCACACGATGGGGCAACGTATGACGGCTGGGTGCAGGACAGCGGCGGTGATGGCTTTTTTGGAACTTATAATCGCCTGTTTGGCAACCCGTTCGCGTTCACCATCGCCCCCGTGCTGCCCAACGGCTTGACGCAGCCACCGTTACAACTGCCGTGGATGGGCGACTCGCCTTGGTATTACACCAGCGGCCCGCACGGGGGATGGGCGCCGGGCTCGGCGTGGGCTGCGCTCGATTTTGTGCCGGAAGGGGACGCGCTCGGCTGTGTACAATCGGACGATTGGGTGACGGCGATGGCTGATGGCGTGGTGACACGCTCCGATTTTGGCGCGGTTGTCGTCGATTTAGATGGCAACGGCTACGCGGGCGATGGCTGGGCATTATTGTACATGCACCTTGAATCGCGTGACCGTATTGCGGCTGGTTCCATCGTGCAGACGGGCGACCAGCTTGGGCATCCGTCGTGTGAAGGCGGCTATTCGGATGGGACGCATGTGCATGTGGCGCGGTTGTATAACGGCCGTTGGATTTCGGCCGATGGTGCCATCCCGTTTGAGATGTCGGGCTGGGTGTCATCGGGCGCGGGGCGGGAGTACGATGGGTTTTTGACACGCGGGGACACCGTGCGCGAGGCATGGGTTGGCATTCGTGAGGAGATCAATCGAGTGGACAAGTAAATTGTACACGGATTGCACTGATGACACTGATTTTGAAACCAAAAAGTTCAACTTTTCGTTTTGACAGAATTTACACCGACGGGCAAAAGTCGAACTTTTTTCGGTGGACTTATTTTTGGAGGATATATTGATGAAGCAAACACGATTTCTTTTCTTGGCACTTACTTTTCTTTTGTTGGCAGCTTGTACAGGTGGGGAGGAAGCAGTCAGCGTCACCGTTATGGAAACGGAGGCGACGACATCGCTCAGTACAAGCGTTCCCACATCGCTCAGCACGGTAACAAACACCGCCACCAATACAGCGACGGTCACGCCATCCCCAATCCCTGCCACCAACACCCCCATCCCGACTGCAACGGCAACGCCTGCACCAACGATGTTGCCTACATTTACCACAACACCATCGCCCACGGCTACACCATTACCGACAGCGACAATGTACCCAACGGCCGTTCCTCAGCCAGCAACCATCCCCCTCAATGAGATTTTCGCCCACATGGGTGAAGAGGTGACGGTGGTGGGACAAGTAACGGCCGTTTCCAGTTTTTCAGGCGGCTATAAATTCAAATTAAGTGATGGGGTAACATTGCTCCTGTGGAATAACGTCTACGACGACTGCTGGGATGCCCCCCAACTAAACATTGGCGCAACGGTGCAAGCGACGGGCGAAGTTGGCGAGTACGAAGGCGACTTGCAAATCGTCCCCAACTTCGGCGGTGATGTGAAAGTGACAACCGCAGGAGCCGCCTCTGCGCCCCACTACCCGATTGGCGAATTAGGCAATCACATTAACGAACGGGTGATAGTTACGGGGTCAGTTGTGCGCGTGGAAGGGGCGGGATCGGGGACAAAGATATTCATCGCCGACGACACGGGCGAGGTGTTGATTTTCATCTGGCAAAACACGCTGGATCGCGTGCCGAATAACACAGCATTGGGCGTGGCTGGCACACGGGTGCGCGTCACGGGCGTGGTGCAACTCTATCGCAGCAATCGAGAAATTATTCCAGTGCTGCCGTATGATGTGGAGGTATTACCATAAATAACTGAAGCAAAAATCCGCAGATTACGCCGATTAGCGCAGATTTTTCTTTTTTTATCTGCGTAAATCTGCGGATCAATCTATTGCCCAAGTTCCAATCGATCCGCTTTCTTCAACCCCTTAACCACCAGCGCATACGACTCATCAACCATCGTCACAAGCAAATCGTCAGGCACAGTGCCATTCAACACGATACTGTTCCAATGTTTTTTGCTCATATGATACCCCGCCGTCACCGCCTCATATTGAGCGCGTAAAGCGAGGGCAAAATCAGGATCACATTTCAATGTCACGCTGATTGGCTCTTCCCGCCATGCGATCAAGCCAAACATCTTACCCATCACCTTGAAAACAAGGGCTTGCGGCCCAAAGGGGGTCTCTTCGACCGCCCCTTTTTTGCTGAGCATCGCTTTTTGTAGCTGTTCAAAATTCATAATCATTCCTCTGAAATTGGACACTGATTGCACTGATTACACAGATTGGCTTCGCCTGTTTTTTATCTGCGTTCATCCTGAAAATCCGCGCCATTCGCGTCCTATCTCCACATATTTTTACCCGCGCCGCCTGAAAAAGCGTCGCCGCATTCCTGACCGACGCAGATATGAAATTGTGTCGCGCATACGAGCGGGGCGAAAATGGAATTGGCTCATCACACTGTCACGAACGGCCGTTTCTGGCACAAACAATCGGTCAATCGCATACCGTGTAAAGGGCGGCCATCGCCACCAACTAAATAACAGGGCAGAAAACGGCCGTGTTAACGTCATCGGCAAGGGGACGGGAATGCGCCGAATCCCCAGCGTTCGCAGGAAAAGATGGGTCATCTGCTCCGTGCGTAACATCTCCTCACCAGCGATGGTGATGGTTTTGTTGAAAAATTGGGGTTGTTGCACGGCCGCAATGAGGCAACGCGCCCCATCTTCCACCCACAACGGCTGCATCACCGATTTGCCGCCGCCCGGCAGCCAGACAAACGGCCACCCCCACAACATCGCCCCCGCTAACATTTCCGAGAATCGGTCACCGCGCCCGTACAGCGTCGCCGAACGAATGATGGTGTACGGGATGGGATTGGCACGGATAACCAGTTCTGTCTCCCCTTTGATTTTGAGCAGGGTGTGCAACGCATTATGGTCGGCGTTGATGCGGCTGAGGTAGATGATATGCGTCACGCCAGCGCGGTCGCACTCTTCCAGTAGCCGCCGTGTGCCGTCTAAATCGGTGTGGCGTAGTTGACGGTTGCGCCCCCGCCCCTCAATCCCCGCCAGATGAATGACGGTATCTACGCCGTCAAGTTGCTGGCGCAAACTGTGGGGGTCGTTAATACGGCCGTTATGCGCCCGCGCATCCATCCCTGCCCGCCCCAATTGAGCCAT
>CAYSDT010000338.1:0-4037 GCA_964429835.1 uncultured Ardenticatenaceae bacterium
TTGTCATTCCTGCAAAGGCAGGAATCCACTGCTTTCCAGAGACATGGATTCCCACCTACGCGAGAATGACAATTTTTATTAACCTTTGACCAGTACAATAAACGCGAATTTTTCTTGTTTTATCCGTATTTATCCGCCCAATCCGCGTTCAAAAGCCCTCAGCCTGATACGCACTCTATGTACTAACCCACTCCCCCTCATCCCCCGCGTCACTACCCTTGAATTGACTCATGTACAACTTGTAATAGAACCCCTTCATCGCCATGAGTTCATCATGCGGCGCGTACTCCACAATCGCGCCACCGTTCAGCACCATAATTTTATGCGCCATCCGAATCGTACTCAGCCGATGGGCGATGACGAAACTCGTCCGCCCCTCCATCAGCTTGTTCAGTCCTTTTTGAATCAATTTTTCCGTGCGCGTGTCCACGTTACTCGTTGCTTCATCTAAAATCAACATTTTAGGGTCGGCAACGATGGCACGAGCGATGGTGATCATCTGCCGCTGCCCCTGACTCAAATTCGAGCCGCGCTCGGTCATCATTGTGTCATACCCTTGCGGCAGATTATTGATGAATTCATGTGCGCTCGCCTGCTTGGCGGCGGCAATACACTCCTCTTCTGTCGCCCCTTCGCGGGCGTAAAGCAAATTGTTCATCACCGTGTCCGAGAACAAAAACGCCTCTTGCAACACCATGCCAACCTGCTGGCGCAAGCTGGATTGGGTCAGCGTTGCCAAATTTTGACCGTCAATAGTTATCGTGCCGCTGTCGATGTCGTAATAACGGGTCAGAATGTTCACGATGGTGCTTTTGCCCGCGCCTGTAGGGCCGCACACGCCAATCATTTGACCTGGTTCGGCGACAAAGGTATTTTCTTTCAGGATTTTGCGCCCTTGCACATAGCTAAAGTCCACATCTTTGAACTCGATGTTGCCACCCTTGAATTCATACTCGACGGCATCTGGTGTGTCCACAACGGTCGGTTGTTCGTCCATAATGCTGAACACACGACGGCCGCCAGCGACGGCGTTTAGCGTAGTAGAAGTGAGATTGGCGATTTGGGATAGCGGGCTGGAAAGCAGCGCGGCATAGCCTGTGAAAGCGATAACTGTGCCGAGTTCCAAATTGCCATTGATGACCATAAAGCCGCCAACAACCAAGATCAGCACCATCTGCACGATGATCAGCGCGTTCGTCAGCGGCATTTGCAACAGCGATGAGAAGAACGCCTTGCTGCCAATCTCGAAGACGGAGCCAGCCAAATGGGCGTTTTCCTCGCCCGCCCACTCTTGCCGCCGATTGCTAATAATGACTTTGTGACCAGAGATGGTTTCCTCTTGGAAGCCGCTCAATTCGCCCAACTCTTCTTGCATTTTGACGAAGGCAGGGGTGGCGACTCGTTGAATAACGGCCGTTAATCCCAACATCACAGGCACAATCATCAACGCCGCCAACGCCAATCGCCAATTGACGACAAACATCACGATAACGATCATCCCAATTTGGAACAACGCCCGAATCATTTGCGCCACTGCGCTTTCGTAGAACAGCGCGACCGCTTCCGAATCGTTCGTCACGCGGCTCATCAATTCGCCGACGGGTTGACGGTCGAAAAAGGTCAGCGATAGCGTTTGGATGTGCGCGAACAGCGCGGTTTGCAAGTTGTACAGCGCGTGCGTCGCCAAATCGGAGAAGACACGCGAAGCGATAAAGCTCAACGACAGATAAATCGCACCAGCGATGGCGGCGTAGATCGTCCATTTCAACAGGTCGTCCATTGAGCCGCCTGTCTGCACCACATTTGTGGATCGGCCAATAAACGTCGGCATGGCGATGAGACCGATGATAGCGATAACTTGCACACCCATCGCCAACCAAAAGCGGCTTTTGGCCTCGCCGCTGGTCATGTACGTCAGCAAACGGCCGATAACCTGCATGGTATCGTCTTTCTTGTCAATGGCGGGGGTGAGGGTTTTTTCTTTTTTAGTCATAATGTTATTTTCGTAATTCCCATCTCGTTCCACGCTCTGCGTGGAATGCTGTTCTTCGACGCTCTGCGTCGAGTGGACGCAGAGCGTCCGTATAGCATTCCCACGCGGAGCATGGGAACAAGGTAATGAGGATTATGCCGCCTCCTTAATGCCCGCAACCACATCGCTGCCAAGCTGAGATTCGTAAATTTCCTGATACATCGGGCTGGAGGCCATCAACTCCTCATGCGACCCTTGCGCGATGATCTCACCATTTTCAAGCAGGATGATTCTATCCAGATTCAGCACCGCGCTGATGCGCTGCGCCACATAAATAGTGGTCAATTCGGGCGCAAAATGGGGGATGGCATCTTGAACACGGCTTTCCGTCGCCACATCCAACGCGCTGGTGCTATCGTCAAGAATGAGGACTTTGGGCCGCGCCGTCAACGTGCGATTCATCGACAATCGCTGTCGCTGCCCGCCTGAGAAATTGTAACCACGACGGGCGACACCCGCTTCCCATTGCAATGGCAGATTACTGATGAAGCCGTAAGAATCAGCCGCCATCGCCGCCTCTTGCATGATATGATCATCCACATCGGGCGCACCAAATTTGAGATTAAAGCGCATATCGCCCTGGAAAAGCAACGCCTCTTGCAAGCCAATGCCCACAATCTGGCGTAAATCTTCCTGCGGAATGTCGCGCACGTCTACGCCGTCAATCGTAATGCGGCCGTTTGTGACATCATAAAAACGCGGAATCAAATTCACGAGTGCGCTCTTGCCCGCCCCTGTCGCTCCCAAAAAGCCGACACGCTGACCGGGTTCGATGGTCAGATTGATATTTTTAATCGCGGGTGGGTCTAGCTCACCATCGGGACGGCGGAAAGCGAAGGTGACATCTTCAAAAACGATGCGCCCCTTCGCCGCCGCTAACGGCATCGGCTTGGCTGATGGTTTATCGGTGATCGCAATCTCGGCATCCATGACCGTAAAAATGCGGGAGGCAGATGCGTCACCGCGCAAAATCAGCGGAATGACAATCGCCATCATCGCCAACGGCATCACAACCATGTTCAGATATTGGGTAAAAGCGATCAACTCGCCCACGCTTAACCCCGTCCCTTCGATCACCTGTCGCCCGCCAAAAAACATGGAAAAGGCGATGGCAAGTTGTGCCATTCCCGAAAGCAGCGGCGAGAAAAAGGCGACGCGGAATGCGGCTTGATACGATGGTTGGCGCATTTCGTCGGCACGCTTGGCAAAGCGTTTATTCTCAAAATCCTCGCGCACAAACGCTTTCACCACGCGCACACCAGACAGGTTTTCCTGCATGGTGTTGTTGAGCGCGTCCAGCCGCGTTTGCCGCTCGGTGTAAGCGCGAAAAACGGGCGGCACAAGGACGACCATGATGGCGGTGATAAGGGCGATGACGGCGAACATAATCCAAAGCAGGCCGGGGGTTTTAACGGCCGTTAATATCAGCGCGGCCGTAATCATAAATGGCGCGGTCAGGAACATCATCACCGTATACATGATGGAAACCTGCACATATTGCACGTCCGCGCTCAGGCGCACAAGCAGGTTTCCCGTGCGGAAACGGTCGAAGTTTTCAAAAGAAAAGGTTTGGATTTTGTTGTACAGTTTGGTGCGTAAAAGGTACGCTGTACCTTGCGCGAAGAAGACGGCATAAGCGGCCGTTCCGGCCATCGCCGCACCAGCAATCATCGCCAGCACCATCATCCAGATGCCGACTTCGAGGACAACTTGCATGTTGCCCGCTTCGATGCCGTCGTTGATTAGTTGCTGATTCAACGTCGCCACGCCCATCGAGGCGGATGCGGAGATGAGCAGTAAAACTTGTGAAAAAATGAGCTTGAGTCGGTATCCTTTGTAGTAACCGAACAAGCGTCGATATGATTTTAGCATAGGGGATTCTCCTTGTTTTAGTTGATGCGGGGATTATCGCAGGGATGGGAGGGAAAAACAATTAACAATTAACGGGAGTTATTTTGATTGAGACGCGGGGTAAACCCTCCTACCACCCCATGCGTATCAAGCT
>CAYSDT010000339.1:0-4036 GCA_964429835.1 uncultured Ardenticatenaceae bacterium
AATTTGGCATCGCTCCCCCTGCTGCTTAACAGCAGCCAATTTTTATGCGGCCAATAGGCGATGGTGATCAATTCCAGTTCAGTGTTGGCGATGGTTTGCCAAGTGTGAAGATCAGTTGTGCGTACAATACGGCCGTCAGCCGTGACCAAATACAACCATCCAGCCCCATCGACCGTTCCGTAATTATACGCCCACTCCATCACCGTAAAATCAGGGAAGGGATGGATGGTTATCGTGCCATCGCTGCTAATCGCGTACATGGCGGCGAGATCATCGCGCAAAGCCAGTACGGTGTCATTAAACGCGAGTAAACGCGGGCGGCACTCCGTCTGCAAATCGGGCAGTCGTGTCCAATTTTCGCCGCCATCGCCGCTGACCGTCAAGCCGCACGGAGCCGTGTACGAATCGCTCCATGTGGCGTACAAACTGCTGCCCATACCCAAAATGTCGTATGTTCTGTCATTACCAAGCCCGTCATCCTGATTTGCAAGTACGCTCCAACTTTGGGCGTGATCGTTGCTCGTGTAAATTGCGCCGCCTTGATCGGGGACAGAAAGGGGACTGCTAACGGCCGTGTATAAATCGCCATTTTCGTCAGCCCATAACCCCCATGAATGGATCACATCGGGCAGGGTGCGCTGTTTTGTCAGGGTCATCGGCGGGGTGAAAACGTAGGTGTTGCCGAACGACCAGTCATCGCCGCAACAGGGGTCAACACCAGGAATGTAGAGGTTGTTGCCAACGGCCGTTAATCCAATAAACCCCTGTTCGGTGAGCGTAGAAACGGCCGTTAGCGTCACCCCATCCGTTTTCGCCAAAAGCGAACCGTCAGATTCGGCTGGCCGCGCCGTACCAAAACCAATATACAGGGTGTCGGTCAGAGGCATGATGGCGTATGCGCCAAAATAGGTCACAGTAGGCGTGTAACCCGTTGCCGCTTGATACCAATCTCCATAGTTGAAATCGGGAATGAGCGGGCGTAAATCGCCGTCGTTTGCGCGGACTGGTGTGGGCAGAATGGTTGACAGGAAAAGGAAGAGTGCGATGGTTGGTAAAACGGCCGTTAATAAATGTAATAATCGTTTCATTTGTCTGTCCTCTCGATCAAAAAAGCGTCGCCATCATCCAGTTGCAAGCGCGGCCATTGATTGCCGAGATTGAGATAAAAGCCTGTACTGATGTTGTAACCATCATCTATCTCACCTTGCAACACTACTTCGTCAACCACAATTTCACCAATTTGCCATTGGCTGGTCGGGTAGCTGTTGTGGACGGGCAAGCCGTCATTTTGGGCGATGAGCGGCTGTCCATCGGGGGAAAGATGGACGAAACGGGTGTAAGAAACGACGCATTCGGCAAGCTCAGTGCAAGCCGTTTCCCCCAACATCTCCCAATACAACCGCACAACCAACTCACCATCGCCCCGCCTTTCCACATCCGAGCCGCGCAGTTCGATCAGCGGCTCACCATCTTCATAGAAAATCACATCTTCATATAAGCTGTTGATCCCATCAGGCAGCGTAAACGATGGTTCTTGCGGCGTAAACACCCCTTCCCCATCCAATTCGCCCAATCGACGAATCAGCACATCGCCCGTTTTGGTCACGTCATACAGGCGGGCAACAAGCGCATACGGCGGCTGCGATGGTTGTTGCGGGGATGGCATTGCCAGTTGGTCGGGCATCCAAACGGCCGTTTGCCACAAACTGCTGGGCTGGAATCCATAGCCCGGCTGACCGTCCCATTGGGACACATCCTGCCCGTTTGCATCAACCAAGCGCAGGGAGGTGTTGTAGTTGATCGCCAATGGCTGGCTGGTGAACCATGCAAGGTTGACGGTGATGGAGTCGGTGTTTTGGGTAACGGCCGTTGCTTTGATGGATAACGGCCGTTTCCCCCCCTCCGCCATCGCTAATTCATTCACATAAAACGGCCGTAAATACAAATCGCCCCGCGCCTGCCCCGATGGGGTCAACGCACTTGCATTTTCCACGCGCAATTGCGGCACATAAAGCGAAATCGGCACATCGGCAGGCATGTCAAAGCGGAAAATCATCTGCCCAGCCATCGCCTGCGATTGGCTTGATAACGGCGGGGCGGACGGGGTAAATGACGGCCATGCTGATGCTGGTGTCGTCAAATCCAGCGTGACCATCGTTTCCTCTGACGGGACATTTTCCCACTCTAAAATGATGTTAAAACGGCCGTTTTCCATCATCACATATTCATACATGCCCAATGTTGCGCCATTATTGAAGGGCGTGCCGTCAACATCGTGGTGCAAATAGCCCATTTGGGCAAAATCCCACGTTAAATTATTGGCGGTGATGGGTGATGGCGGCCACAAACGTAACACGACCATCAAAACAACAAGCACAGCGGCGGCGGGGATACTGTATTGCGCCCACATGGGCGCACGGCGCGGCCACAACATCCATCCCGCCAGCAACAGTGCAAACAGTGAAAATAGTTCGGCGGCAAGTTGAACGGGCGTGCGGTGCAGGCGCAATTCGACTTCGTGCGCCCCTGCTGGCACGTCAAGGGTAATCAAGCCGTTGGGCGCGGGGGTGATGGGGACAGGTTCGCCGTCAATCGTCGCTTTCCAGCCGAGCCAGTTGAGGGTTGGGAATTGGATTGTGGAGGGGGAGTCTGTTGCAACAGATGGCGTTATCCTCCACACCTGCCTCGTCGCCCCCCTGCTCGCTATGCGAATTTCAGCATTGCCTGACAAAACGGCCGTTGAGTCACGATTGCCGCTATTGAGCCACGCGCTCGTGTACGGACGCGGCTGTACATCCAACGGCAGGTATTCCGCGCTGACTGTGCTGCCGATGTTGCCCGTGAACCATTCGTATTGTGCCAATCGCTCGGCCGTTACATCCGCATCGGTGAGGGTTAGATGGTCAGTTTGCAATGTGCCAAAGGCGGCCGAAAACAACAGGAATGTGAGTACGGGAACGACAAATCGGGGGCGCGGCAATAAACCTAACGCCCCAATCGCCATCGCCCCCGCGAACGCTTGCACGGAAAGGAATCGCCATGGAAATTGGGTGAATGACAGCAACGGTAGATGTTCCCAAAGCAATTCCGAAAGTGGCAAAATCATAAATGTGCTAATGGCGAGGGAAAGAATAATGAATAATGAATAATGAATTTTTAATTGTGAATGGGAGATGCCTGCTGTCTTTGTCTTTGACAGACGGCGGCTATGCCATAACAGGGCGATGGAACCAGCGATGACGGCTAAAAATTGGATCAATCCCATGCGAAAGGCGATGCCGCCGTCGGGGTTGTAATCAAAAAAGAGGGTGTTTTGCACTAAATCGGTGGTGCGGAAGTGGTTGCTGAAATGGAAATACCCTTCGGTGACGGTGCCGAGTTGAACGGCCGTTTTCTCCACCATCGCTGGCACGAAGAACCATGCCGCGAGGGCAAAGGCGAGTAATAGGGCGAGCAGGGGGGGGAGGGAGCGGGGGAGCGGGGGTGCAGGGGAGAATATCAGGCGTAGGAGGATGTAGAGGAGGAGGAAGGGGGAGAAAATGAGGGCGGAAATGTTATGGCTGAGGATTAGAGCGGCGTAGGCGAGGGCGAGCAAGGCGATTCGACTTTTACGTTGGTTATCACCAGCGTCCATCACCCCATCGACCGCCAAAATGACGAGCGGGTAGAACGCCATCGCCCAAAATTCAGCGAGGGAATCGCCGCGCACATAAATGTTGACAAGGTGGAACGGAGCGGTCGTGTAGGCAGCGGCGGTCAGGAAAGCTGCCCATTTGCTGCCAAACCATCGCCGCCCCAGCGCGTACATCCCCCACGCGGCGACGATGAAGCCTGCGAGTTGGGAGAGTTGGATGGAGCGGGTGAATGAGAAGCCGATTGTGCGAAAAACGGCCGTTATATATATAGAAAGCGGGGCGTAAAAATTGTAAAACGGGTAGCCGTAGCCGTAATTCGCGTCGGGCATCCAGCGGACGGGAAAATGGCCGTCCGCAAGAGCAGTTGTCAGTTGGTGCAACCGTTGGAGCAAAAAGGGGCT
>CAYSDT010000340.1:0-4030 GCA_964429835.1 uncultured Ardenticatenaceae bacterium
AGCATGGCGTTGGTTGCCTGCGGTGGCGATGATGCTGTTGAAGAAGAAACGGCCGTTGAAGAGGCTGCTGATGGCGATTGCGCCAGCGAAGATGTTTTCTGCGTTGGCCTTGTAACCGATGTTGGCGAAATTGACGACAAATCCTTCAACCAATCCGCTTGGGAAGGTGTTTTGCAAGCCGAAGCCGACTTAGGCGCACAGATTGATTATATCGAAACTGGCGATGCTAAAGATTATGCGTCCAACATCGGCTTGTTTGCTGAAAATGGATACGATGTCATCATCACCGTTGGTTTTGCGATGGGTGAAGCGACTGCCGAAGCTGCATTAGCATACCCCGACATTGACTTCATCGGTGTTGACCAATTCCAAGGCTGGGGATTTGATGATGATGCCAGCAATGATGTCAATAATCTCACTGGCCTCATCTTCCACGAAGACCAATCTGGCTTCTTGGCGGGCGCATTGGCGGCAATGATGACCGAAACGGGCAAAGTTGGTGCTGTTTTGGGTACAGACCTCGTTCCCCCCGTTGTCGCTTTCAAAGAAGGGTACGAAGCTGGCGCATTGTACATCAATCCTGATTTGGAACTGATTTCTACATTCCACCCCGGTGGCATGGATGTTGCTTTCACCGACCCAGAATGGGGCGCGACAACTGCTCGTCAGGCTTTGGATCAAGGTGTAGACGTTTTGTTTGGTGCTGGTGGTAAAACTGGCAATGGTGCTTTGATTGAAGTGGCTGCTGAAGAGGGCGCACTGTGCATCGGTGTGGATTCTGACCAATGGGAAACCGTTCCAGAAGCGCATAATTGCCTGATTTCCAGCGCAATGAAGCTCATCACGCCAGGCGTGTTTGACCTCGTTAGCGATGCGAAAGATGGCTCCGTCGAAGCTGGTAACTTCTTCGGTGGTTCTGGTCTGGCTCCGTTCCACGACTTTGACGATGCTGTGCCGCAAGATGTGAAAGATAAATTGGCCGAGATTGATGCTGCTTTGAAAGATGGCTCTCTCGAAACTGGCTACTAAACATTGTTGTTTTAGGGCAGACCTGACAGGTTTTTTGTGATGATCGTGTAAAACAAGATACCTTGATGAAACCTGTCAGGTCTTTTCCCTGATCAAAAAAAGCGTCGCATACGATTGTATGCGACGCTTTTTTGTTATCTGCTCGTTCCACGCTCTGCGTGGAATGCCCTGCTAGACGCTCTGTGTCGCAGGGCAGGACGCAGAGCGTCCAAGCGGCATTCCCACGCAGAGCGTGGGAACGAGATTATTTGTCTTCGTGCAGGAAGAGAACGGCCGTTAATGCACTCATCAACACCAATCCGCCAGCGACGGTGAAAATGCCATGTGGCCCCATCACTTTGCTGGCGGCGATGACTGACAGTGGCCCCATCACCCCACCAAGCGCGAGGGCGGCTTCTTTGATGCCGACGATGCGCCCTTGATGGGCGCGATCTGTTATGTCAAGATAGAACGCGCTGGCGGCGGGGGCGATGAGTGCGCCGCCTAGCCCAGCGATCATCGCCCCCAACACGACGGGGGCGTAGGCGGTGAAGGAGCGCAAGCCGATGTACAGCAGCGAGGAGAGTAAAATGCCGACGACGATGACTGGTTTACGGCCGTATTTATCGCTGCTGCGGGCGAGGACGAGTTGCCCGAAAACCATCGCCAACCCGTATGCGCCGACGACCACGCCAAATTGGGTCGTACTCCAGCCGAGATCGTCGTAAAAGTAGAAGACCATCTGCGGTTCGATGAAGGCGAAGGCGAATGAGCCGACGAAATCAATGAAAAGCAAGGTGGTAAGGCGGGAGATGGGGCGGGGGAGGGTGTGATAGTAGGAGGATGCCATCGCCCGTAACCCCATCCTTTCCTTTTTTATTGCGGTGCGAGCGGAGCGGGGATGGGTTTCGGGAACGACGATGAAAGCGGCGGTCAGGGCGAGTAGCGAGAGGACGGTGGAGAGGATGAACGGGGCGGCAAAGCCCCATCCGTCGTAGAGAAAGCCGCCGAGTGCGGGGCCGAAAATGAAGCCAACGCCATAGCCGCCCATGATGACACCAATCCAGCGGGCGCGGTCTTCTTCGGGAACGATGTCAGCGACGATGCCCATCGCGGCGGGGAAAAGGCCAGCGGTCATCGCCCCGCCAGCGACGCGCACGGCGATAAATTGGGGGGTGGATTGTGCCAGCAGGTAGCCCACATTGGTGAGCGCAAAGGCGAACAGGGCGATGAGGACAAACGGCCGTCTTCCGTATTTGTCGGTCAGGCTGCCCATAATTGGGGCGGCGATGAGCTGGCTGAGGGCGAAAGCCATCGTCATCCAGCCGAGTGCGGCTACGCCGTCGCCAAATTCGCCTAATCGGCGGGCGAAGACGGGCATGATGATGCCGAAGCCGGTCATCATCAGGGCGACGCTGCCAGCTAGGAGGAGGACGATGTTGCGTGTGCGTTCGGGAGTGTAGGTTGGGGTCATTAACAATTAACAATTAACAATGAATAATTAACAATTAACGGGATTCGCTTGTTGTTCATTGCTCATTGATAATTGTTCCTTTACATCGTGTCGGGCGATTTTGCCTGATGCGGTTTGTGGTAGTGCGTTCACAAATTGGATGTGGCGCGGTAGTTTGTAGCCTGCCAATTGTTGGCGGCAATAGGTGAGTAGTTCGGCTTCCGTTACGGTTGCATTGGGGTGAAGTTGCACCATCGCGGCGACGGTTTGCCCCCATTCGGGGCTGTCTATGCCGACGACACATGCGGCGTAAACGGCCGTTTGTCCCCTTAACACCTTCTCCACTTCCGACGGATACACATTCTCCCCGCCCGTCACGATCAAATCCGTGCGCCGTTGCACGATCCATAGATCGCCGTCGTTGTCGAGGTAGCCGAGATCGCCTGTGCGGAGCGGGGGAGCAGGGGAGCGGGGGAGAGGGGGAGAGGGGGAGATTTCGTTATCTCCAATCTCCAATCTCTCAATCTCTTTTCCCCAATAGCCAGCCATCACCGTTGGGCCGGTGACGATTATTTCGCCGATTTGGTTGGACGGAAGTTCTTCCCCATCTTCCCCGATGATTTTGATGCTGGTGAACATAAGCGGCTTGCCGACACAGCCAGGCTTTTGTGCGGCTTCGTTGGGCGGCATGGTTGCTACTTGGGAGGTGGCTTCGGTGAGGCCGTAGGTTGGGGCGACCAACGGAAATAATGAATAATGAATTGGGAATAATGAATTGTTAATGGGGTGTTGGCGGGGCAGGGCGTTGGCTTTTTTGATGAGGTCGGGGGGGGAGGCGGCTCCGCCGAGCAGAATGAGGCGCAGGCTGGACGGCCAGTTTGGGCGACTATCGAGCAGGCGGCGGAGCATGGTGGGGACGAGGGAGATAAGCGTGGGGTTGTCGTTGTCGAGGCTGGCGTTGATGGTGGGGAGATGGAAGCGGGTGTGGAGAATAACGGCCGTTCCATACAAACAGCTACGAAACAGCACCGCCAGCCCGCCGACGTGATACAACGGTAACACGCTCAACCAGCGGTCATCGGGGGATACGCCCAGCCGATAGGCGGAGGCGGTCGCGCTCCAGAAATGGTTGGCAAATGTCACCATCGCCCCTTTTGGCTTGCCTGATGTGCCAGAGGTGAAGACGACGGACTGCACGTTGTTAATAATGAATAATGAATTGGGAATAATGAATTGGGAAGTGGGTGCATCCCACCATTCATTATTCATTATTAATTGTTCATTATTCATTATTTCTTTATTTGGTTTGTCTGTTACCAGTAGTTTGCAACCGATATGATCGATCTGCCATTGCAGTTCGGTGGGGGTCAAACGGCCGTTTAACGGCACAAGCACAGCCCCAATCCGCGCTAACGCATGGACAAGGCAGACGTATTCCAGCCCGTTGGGCAGCAGGGCGGCGACGTGGTCGTCGGGGCGGATATTGTTGTTGTGGAGGAAAACGGCCGTTTGTTCCACCAATTCGTCCAGCTCAGCATACGTCCATGTGTGGGCGTTGATGATGAGGGC
>CAYSDT010000341.1:0-4013 GCA_964429835.1 uncultured Ardenticatenaceae bacterium
GTGTAGCTGATGACAAACAGCCCCACCGCCAGCACGGGGTCGCCCAAAATGAACAAACTGCTCATCCCCACCAGCGGCACGATGCCCACGCTTCCAGCCGATGGTGGCAAGCTGAGATTCACACCGATGATGGTCAGCAACCCCAGTAAAATCAACTGCGGCGCGTCCTCATCCTGCGTCACCAGCCAAATAGACAGCAGCAGCAGGGCGAAGATGATGAGCCATTGAATAACGGCCGTTAATCGGGGATGTTGAAAGCGAAAAGAAATTCCGTTCATGTCGCCTATTTTGACACAAAACGGGTAAATAGACAGAGATAGAGAGACTGAGGGGTGCATTTCAGTTTGGGGGCAAGATAGGATAACATCGGTTAAGAACACAAAAAACGCGCTGAAAGCGCGTTAAGGCAGTCATAAACTGACCAATCAGCCCGCTTTCAGCGGGCTTTTGTGTATCAGACACCGATTTTAATCGGTGTCGCGCCCGCCCAGAACTGAAATGCACCCCATTTCTATTCTGGGTTGACACTCCTATTTTCAACTCGTATACTGGCAAAAAAGAGGTGTTGCAATGGATTCAAAAATAAGCCACTATCAAAACTCAATCAAGCGCAGCTTGACACGCTACGAAGAACTAATCAACCGCCGCCCCGAACATGATCAAGAAACGGAAGTTGTTCTTGACGAAACGCACAATCGCTATCTTTTGCATACCATCGGTTGGCAAGGTACAAAGCGCATCTGGAATACCACGCTTTATGCGCGTATACGGGATGGCAAGGTTTGGATTGAAATTGATTGGACGGAAAATGGCCTTGCCACAGATTTACTTGCGGATGGAATTCCCAAAGAAGATATAGTGCTGGCTTTCCATCATCCTAAGATACGGCCGTATACTGAATTTGCCGTTGCTTGATTGTTGTCATACTACAACATGGTTAAATAAAAAAAGGGCGAAGATGAAAATCTTCGCCCTTTTGGGTTTCTGGTTCGTGTGTGGGGTTTACAAAAATTCAATCAAGCCAAAGCCATCTTCTTCAGCGGGTAAAGCCGCAATTTTGATGGGAGCTTCACGGCCGTTTTCATCATGCAACAGTAACGATTCCTGACGCGCCCAATGATCCCACAAGTCGCCATTATCGACGCTAAAGCTACGCATCGCGCCCTGTTGCCCCAACGATTCCGCTGCCGAAATGTTGTACCCGTTCAGCACAATTTGGGCGATGGGTTTTTTGCTTGTTTTGGAATAAACATCCAATACGTCAGATAAAGTTGCCATTTTCGTATACCTTGTCCACAATCATATGATTGGCGCACCCAAAAACTTACGGGAAATTCACGCCATACAATTAAGAGTGTACTAAATTCCTATGGACTTGTCACCTGTTTTAGAAAAGTTGCGTCAAAATGACGATTTTATGCGTGATGTGGCCGCGTGGAAGCAAATTCCTGCGCGAAAAGCACAGATCGCCCAGCTACCGACCCCCATCACCCCTGCATTGCAAACTGCTTTGCATGGGCGGGGGATTGATGAGTTGTATACGCATCAGGTTAAGGCGATAACGGCCGTTTATTCCCACCAAAACGTCACCATCGCCACCGCCACGTCGTCGGGCAAATCGTTGTGCTACACGATTCCCGTGATGGAGCGGCTGCTCGCCAACCCCGCCAGCCGCGCCCTGTATCTGTTCCCGACGAAAGCGTTGGCGCACGACCAGTTGGCGGAGGCGGAGGCGTTGATCGCGGCGGGCGATTTGCCGATTTCGGTCAATAGTTATGATGGTGATACCCCATCCAGCCGACGCACAAAAATTCGGCGCGGCGGCGGCATTTTGATCAGTAATCCTGATATGATGCACGCGGGGATTTTGCCGTATCACACCAGTTGGCGCGGGCTGTTCGCTAATCTCGACTTCATTGTGCTGGATGAGATTCATACTTATCGCGGGGTGTTTGGTAGCCATGTGGGCAATGTTGTGCGACGGATCAGTCGCTTGTGCAAATTTTATGGGAGTGCCCCGCAATTTATCTGTTGCTCGGCGACCATCGCCAACCCGAAGGTACATGCTGAACGATTGGTAGAACGGCCGTTTACCCTCATTGACGAACAGGACAACGGCGCACCGACGGGTGAAAAGCAGTTCATTTTGTACACGCCGCCCATCGTGGATGAAGAGTTGGGGTTGCGTGGCAGTTTGACGCTGGCGGCGAAGGATGCGGCCGTCACCTTTTTGCGGGCGGGGGTGCAAACCATCACCTTTGCCCGTGCGCGACAGACAGTTGAACTGTTGCTGACTTATTTGCGCGAAGAGTTGGCCTACTTGGACGGAGTAGAGGCTTCAGCCGGTCGCCATTCAAAAAAACGACCGGCTAAAGCCTCGACTCCGAAACATCTAGTGGCAGGCTATCGTGGCGGGTATTTGCCGTCGGAGCGGCGGGAGATTGAGCGCGGATTGCGCGATGGGGCGATTCGCGGCGTGGTGGCGACGAATGCGCTGGAGTTGGGCATCGACATCGGGCAGTTGGATGCGGCGGTGTTGGCTGGGTATCCCGGCTCCATCGCTTCGGTGTGGCAGCAGGCGGGGCGGGCGGGGCGACGACGGGGCCAGTCGGCGGCAATTCTCATCGCGGGCAACAGCCCATTGGAGCAATATCTGTGCCGCCATCCCGATTATATTTTTGAGCGGTCGCCCGAACGTGCGCTCGTCAATCCCGATAATTTACGGATTATGGCGCGGCATGTGGCGTGCGCGGCATACGAATTGCCCTTCTTGCGCGACGAAAAATATGGGTTTGCCCCCGTGTCCCCCTTGCTGGAAGCGATGGAAGAGATGGGTGATTTGCGCGAAAGTCGCGGCCAATTTCATTGGGTCGGCGACCAGCCACCTGCCAACGGGCTGTCCTTGCGAAGCGGGGGGGATGAGCGGGTGTTGATCCATGATTTAGGTGAAGAACCATCGCGCATTATCGGTGAAATCGACCTTGAAAGTGTGCCGTATATGCTGTACGAAGGGGCAGTTTACATGCACCGCGCCCGCTCGTTTGTGGTCGAACGGCTGGATTGGGAGAATCGGCTGGCGTATGTTTTGCCTGCTGAGGTCGATTATTACACCCGCGCCACCGTCGGCAGCACGATCCGCGAATTGCGCCCCGAAACCGAAGTCGAAGCGGATGATATGACGCACGCTTGGGGGGATGTGACCGTCGTCACCCAAGCGACGGCGTATCGCAAAATCAAGCGGTACACGCATGAAACGCTCGGCTACGGGGCGATTGATCTGCCCGAAATGGAGTTGGAAACGGTCGGGTATTGGTTTGTTGTCGGCGAACAGTTAGCTGAACGGCTATTTGATGATGGGATTTTGTTACGGCCTAATAATTATGGGGCGAATTGGCAAGCGCAACGGCAAAAGGCACTATCACGGGATGGGTTTCGTTGTCAGATTTGCGGCGCGGATCAGGCGGGGCTGCATGTTCATCATAAACGGCCGTTTCGCCAGTTCAACACCATCCCCCATGAGAATGAAAATTACAAGGAAGCCAATCAGGTGGATAATCTCGTCACCCTTTGCCCGTCGTGCCATCGTCGGGCGGAAGCGGGGCAGCAGACGCGCTCGGCGATGGCCGGGCTGGCGTATCTGCTTCGCAATCTCGCGCCCCTGTATTTGATGTGTGATCCTGCGGATATTGAGGTGAGTGGAAACGGCCGTCATCCGTTGACGCAGTTGCCGACGGTGGTTATTTATGAGCGGAATGGGGGCGTGGGGTTAAGTGAGGCGTTGTTTGAATTGCGCGGGGAGATCATCCGTGCGGCGGTGGAGTTGGTGGGCAGTTGTGGTTGTCGGGATGGCTGCCCTGCGTGCGTGGGGCCGCCAGATGAGATTGCGTCAGACACGAAGGGGGCGACGAAGGGGTTGTTGGCGGTGATTGGGTAGGGGGGAAAATAGGACGCAGATTTACAGGATTATGCGGATTTTCAGGATAAAAAATCTGCGTTCATCCGTTAAATCTGCG
>CAYSDT010000342.1:0-4007 GCA_964429835.1 uncultured Ardenticatenaceae bacterium
TCTGCTGGTGGCGGGGAGAGGTACTCTTCATCCCGCTTGACGGCCATCAACATGCGCCCTTCATCGGCGTGAATGGCGGCGACGGTTTTTCCAATCCATAACGGCCGTTCTTCCCCCACATCCACCTGCATAAATTGAGACACCTCTTCACCGCCGCCCTCTCTGGAATACCACCACTTGCTGATTTCAGGATGCGCCAAGTGCATAGCCATCTGCGCCCCGCCGATGATGGCTGGCGACCGCACCTCATCTGCACCAGAGAAGGTCATTTTGCGTATGTAACGCAACTCTTCAACGCGAGTCATAATTCGCAAGTTCTTATTGTCAAAACGATCAGACAGCGTGCGTGCGCCAATGACAACAGAGAGATTATCCCGATCATCGGCCATCGTCGTCACTAAACCAGCAGCGCGATCAATCCCAGCTTGCCACAAAACATGATCATCAGTCGGATCGTCATGCAAGAATGGGGTCTTAGACATTTCCCCCAGTTCGGCTAAAGATCGATCTTCATATTTAGAAAGATCAATCTGCTTCAAATCAGACAGCATTTCAGACTTGCTCAGGAAGTATTCTGGGATAAGCCACAATATCGCCGCTTTCAACCGTTCCTCATCGGGATCAATCAAAATGAAGGGGGTATCTACTTTTTTGTATTCAAGTGCAATGCTTGTCCCAACAAAATCAGCACCGCAAATAATCATGTGGCCGTTCAGTTCATCAATTCGTTTCATTTTTCGTTTCCGTAACGTGCGTTCCAATTTTGTCGCTTGATTTTCAATGACAGAAGCGGCCAACACGGTGATGGCATAGCCGCCGATGCCGATGGCGATCAGGGTGAAAAAGATGGCAAAAATACGGCCGTTTACCGTTTCTGGTGCAAAATCACCATATCCCACCGTCGTCATGGTGATGATGGTCGCGTATAGAGCCTCAAGCAGCGTCCATCCTTCCAGCCACGCATAGGCAAATGTGCCAGTGGCGACAAGCAATATGCTCAACCACAGCACAATGAGCATTTCATTGCGGGAAAGATGGTAACGAATAATGCCCATTCGTCGGTAAATGTTCAGGAAGATGGTCATGGATGATTAGGCCGTTTCCCCCTCCGCCTCATCCTCATCATTATCCCCAAGCAATTCAGCAATCCAACGATTATCAGGATCAGCTTCAAGGATGAGTTCCTTGATTGCCAAGGTCATCGGCAACGCCAACAGTCCGCCCAACGGCCCCAAAATCATCCCCCAAAAAATGACGGATACAAAGACGATGACGGGCGCGAGGTCTAATCCCGCCCCCATCAATTTTGGTTTAATTACATCGTCAATGAGGGAATTGATGAGGATGTAGGCGATAATGATAAACAGTGCTGTCGGCCAACCAAATTCCAATAAGGCGAGCAATGCGGGCGGAATTAACGCCAGCACAAAGCCGATATAGGGGATGTAACTGAGCAAATAAGATAGTACGCCCCACAGCAGGGCAAAATCTACGCCAATGGCGTACAGCATGACCGTATTGAATGCCGCCGCAGCCAATCCGACGTTGTTGGTGATTAAAACATAGTGACGAATATCTGCGTTAAATTGAAATAAACGATTTAACCCATCATTTCCCTGTGCGATCATTTGCTCCGCTTTTTTGGAAAAGCCAGACGCGCCAATCAGTAAAAACGCCAACATCAGCATCACGGTAACGCCGTCAGCTAATATGCCTGCCATAGAAGCAAGCATCTGCCCGACCAAATCAAGCAGTTGGCTGGGGTCTACTAAACTAACTAATGATTCGGTCTCAGATGGATCCATCCCCAGTGAGATCAACGTGGATTCTATTTGCGCCTGCAAGTCGTCCATTTCGGCAGCGTAGACGGGGATCGCCGTATTTAAGCTGTTTAATGAGTAGAACAAAAAGAAAAGGAGAGAGGCCATCAGCAGTAATACGGTGGCTAATGTGATGAAAAAAGCGGCCGTTTTTGGCACACCTTTCTTTTTCATCCAGTTCAAGAAGGGGATAAACAAAATCGCCACAATCAACCCGACAATCATGGTGACGGCGAAATCGGCAAAATGTTGAATGATGAGCAATAAGCCGCCCAAACTGAATGCGCCGATCACAAAACGGTTCGTTTGCGAGAAATTATTTAGCTTTTTCATCTAATGCTTCTCCACTTATTTGGGGATGTGATGGGCGGGAAAGGCTTCGGCTGCGAAGAAAGGTCTTAATCCCCGCCCATCTCGCCCCGAATCCCAATCACCGCGTACATAAATATGCGGCGGGTAATGTGCAGGGCGAGATGGCGCGGGACAAATGCCATCTGTTTTACACGAAGCCTATCCGCGCCATCCCGCCCCTACAGCCCATTCCGCCCCTACGGGTTATGTTTTTTCGGTTAACATCAACTCTCGAAATGTTAAATCTGGGTTTTTTGCCAATGCAAAACTGTGCATTAACAGGCTGACAAAAGCCGCGCCGACGAGCAAAAGCATTACATTGACAATCACCGTAATTGTTGTGTAAATGCGTGGCAGGGTGACTTTTGCATCGGCGAGATTGGTCGATGTGGTTTCCAGTCGTGTATCAACGGCCGTTATACTATCCTGCACTTCATCAATGCCGATGCTCATTTTATTCGTCATGCCCGTCAAAAAATCCACGCTGTCTTCAATTTTTTCGTCTTTTCGCTCTTGCACTTCAACGCGGAAATCGGCAATGTCCGACTCCAACTCTTCCAATCCATCGGCCACCTGACCGACGGCCGAAAATGCCATCCCATCCAAATTAACGAAGGGGATTTGATTGGCGGCGTTGATGGCTTCATCTAAAGCGGCGACGGTATCGGCAAGGCCAACGGCCGTTGATCGTGCTTCCGTAATGGCGATCACGGTGTCATCGCTGACCGTGCGTTTGATGACTGCACCAACGACATTGGCCTCGTCCACTTTTTCGCCAGCGGCCACAATATCACCCTCCAAAACGATAAGATTATCTTGCGATATGTCCAATCGATCATCGACACGGTTCAAGCCTGTACTTACGGAAGAAACGGCCGTTTCCCCCACCGTCAACAGTTCCACCGTTACATCCGTAACCGTATCCCGCACAATCCAGCTACCGACAAAGCTGCCCAACACGACAATAATACCCAACAGTGATAACACGACCATAAACCAGGAAAACGCTTGTTTAGCTACTCTCATAAGTTCCTCTCCTTCATTCCTACTTTCATACATTGGATCTGATAATACTTCTCGACGCATCAGTCGGGCATCATTAAACAGTGCTGCGCCGCCGACCAATGCCCAAATAATTAACACAACATGCGTTATCGTGCTGGCTGTCAAGCCAAGAATCAACACCACACCCAGCACGATTTCCATAATTCCTAATAGAATGGCCGTATGAGATCGTGTACCATCATGTCCATGACGAACAGACATATGACCGCTAATGTGCAAGAATCCAGTCAGTAGCGCAACCACGCCTAATGCAATGATGATAAAACCAGAGTCTATCCAGTGCATCATAAGTTGACGTACTGACACAAATGCGCCAGCGATGATGCCAATTATGCCAACTAAAAGCGTCAATGGCCTTGCCCGCGCTGCGTGTAATCCCCATCGAAGGCTTAATAAGCCGCCGCTAACCCAAAATGCGCCAATAAAATTGCCCACAAACGGCATTGCTGCATCTGGCCGAATAATTAGCGCGATACCCAACGCTATGGCAAACAAGCCTCGCCCAAATGTCATCCATGCGGATACTGTGTTCTGTTTTGCTTTGTGGTTATCCATCTGCATAAAGAACAAAACGGCCGTTTCTGAGAAACGGCCGTTTTCTATCTAAATTCAATGAGTCCACTGAAAAAGTTCAACTTTTACCTATCAAAGCATAAATCCTGTCGAGACGAAAAGTTGAACTTTTGGGTTTCAACACCTTTTTCAGTAGCGTCATCCAATTAGCCCATAAACAAACCGAGCCTATCCACGACTCACCCGTCCACGATTACC
>CAYSDT010000343.1:0-3972 GCA_964429835.1 uncultured Ardenticatenaceae bacterium
TTCGGCGGCGGGATGCCCGTGCCGATGACGCTCAACTTCGACTTCGACTACCGTGCCTTCGTGCGCCGCTTGTTGAGCAAAATCCAAGCCGTTTGCGCCAAATACGACATCCCCGAACCCGACGTGATGGGTGAATTCGGCCGTTACACCGTCACCGAACACGGCGCACACTTTTTCAAAGTCGTCACCGCCAAAGACAACGGCTCTCCCCTCCCATGGTATCTCATCGACGGCTCGATTATGACCGCCTTCCCCGACAGTTGGGCATTAAGCGAACATTTCATCGTCCTGCCGCTCAACCATCTGGACAAACCGTTCCAACAAGTCAATCTCGGTGGCATCACCTGCGACAGCGATGATGTGTACCCGCCCAAACCCAGCAAATCGCCCCTTTTCCTGCCCGTTGACACCGATGAGCTATACATCGGCTTCTTCGCCATCGGCGCGTATCAGGAAATGCTGGGCGGGGTTGGCGGCAGTAAACATTGTGTGCTGCCCGAAGCGAATGAATTGGTCGTAGACGACAACCCATCGGGCGATGGATACACGTTCCGCACAATTGCGGGGCAGACGCATACCGATGTTTTAAGCAATTTAGGCTATCATTAAACATAAACGAAATAATGAATAATGAATTGGGAACAATTAATAATGAATGACAGTACGCACTTCATTATTAGCTATTAATTGTTCATTATTCATTATTTAGAAAGGAGAACGTCATGAAGATGGACAGAACTCGTATAATTTTTATCGCTATTGTCAGCGTCGCTTTTATGGCGATTTGTGTTGTTGTTGCGTTTAACCTTGTCAGGGGCGATGGGGATGAGGATGTGGAAGTGGTGGAAACGGCCGTTTCCCAACCAAACACAACCGCAAACAGTGACAACGCCACCCCTGTCGTTGAACTCGATTCACCCGACCCGATTTGGGGCGCAAACCGCGACACCACCCTGCCCGATTATATCTGCGGTGCAGACGCATTCGGCAGCTATTTCACCTTGCAGCAGATGCAGATGGCGGGCAAAGATGTTGAACACGGTTTCAATTTAGGCATCGTCCCCTTCTTTTTGGACGATGACCCAGCGTATGATGTGTCCGAAAGTCAGCGCACGGCACTATTAAATAGCGGTCAATGGGATTGCTTGCTGACCACGCTCGATTCCGTCGCTCTAAAAAGTCCGGGCGTGATTACGGCCATCGTCGATGAAAGCGCGGGCGCGGATCAGCTATGGGCGCGGGACGTGGAGACGATCAACGACCTCAAAGGCAAGCGCATCGCCTTCTCGCAAGGCAGTGTGGGCGAGTATTTTGTCTATTACACGCTATCCATCGCCCAATTAAGCCCACGTTCAGAAGTAACGCTGGTTCCGCAAGACAGCGTAGCCGATGCCGTCGCCGCCTTCAATAATGGGCAAGCGGATGTGGTGTCAGGCTGGGAGCCAGATATTTACGACGCGGAAGCGGGCGGCGGTGTGCCGTTGATGAGTTCCAACCAACTACGAATCGTGGTTGATACCATCGTCACCTCGCGCCAATCCATCGCCAACGAAGCCGATTTGGTGCAGGATTTCCATAATGCGTGGTTTGATACGCTCAAATCGCAAGTGGAAGATTTTGATACCGCCTCTGCACAAATTGCCGAGTGGGGGCATAACGATTGGAGCTTCGTCTACCCCGAAAGCGCGACCGACGATTTTGCGCTGTGGTTGGAAAGCGTGGCGCAAGCGGATTTGGGCGACAACGCCTTCATCATGCGTGACACGCGCCCCATCGTCAGCCGCTTGGAAATTGCGCGGCGCGTTTGGGCGGCTTCGGATGCCAATCCCGCCGCTGGTGATGTGAACGAACTGGTTAATCCTGGTTTCGTTTTGCGTGCCGCCGAGCAGGCCAGTTTACAGGCCAACGGCAATCCACAAAATGACACCTTCTCCATCTCATCCCAAGTGGATTTAAGCAGCGTGGCGACGGAAGATGCGGCCACATTGGGCGTGTTGCCCTGCCGCAGCTTCGCCTTTTTACCAGAATCAACCGAGCTGACGCTGGAATCGCGCCGTATTTTGGACACTTGCGTTGTGCCTACGTTGTCGCAAAGCGTCGGGCTGTTTTTGCGGGTGGAAGGGTCGTCGGCGTGGCCGTCGCACGAGCCGCCATGGACGGAAGCTGATATTTTGGAAGTTGCCGAAGGGCGGGCGCAATCGGTCGTTGATTATTTAGTGACGCAGGGGATTGATCCGGCGCGATTCATCGTGGTGGCGGTGCTGCCAGCGGAAGACCATCGCAACACGGATGATCCCAATGTGCAGGCGAGTGATCGGTATGTGGAGTTGACGTTGATTACGGCGGGGCGGTAAATAATAATGAATAATGAACTGTTAATAATTAATTGTTAATTACGAGATGGAGCTTTATTAGCTATGACGAAACCGATATTGACGATTGATTTATTGTGTAAGGAGGCTGGTGTTTTTGCTCTGCGTGAGTCAAAACATGCTGTGCCCGATTTGTATGGAGTTACCGATGGTAAGGCCATTGGAACATATGTAGAGCATAAATTTCAACGATTTTTGCACGAGAAGTATCAATATGAAGAGGGAAGTTCGGCTAGAGGGATAGATTTTCCAGAATTGATGGTTGATATGAAGGTGACGAAGCACACACAACCACAATCATCTTGCCCGTTCAAATCAGCTCGTCAGAAAATTTATGGGCTGGGTTACGGATTGCTTGTTTTTGTCTATGACAAACAGGATGATCCAGAAACTCGCACTGGTACGCTCAGTATTTTACATACGACATACATAGAAAAACATCGCACGGCCGATTACCAGACAACATCGGGGTTAATTAAAATACTCGATAATGATGGAAATGTAGATGATATTGTCGCTTTTTTGATGGAACGGTATCTGCCAGTAGATGATACAGAAGCGTACAATATCGCTGAATATATTTTGGAAAACCCTCCCCAAATTGGCTACCTGACCATTTCCAATGCGCTTCAATGGCGATTGCAATATCGTCGGGCTATCAATATGGCTGGGGAAATTGACGGTGTTTTGAAAGTTCTTTGAACGTGCAGACCTGACAGGTTTTTACGATACTCGTGTGAAATAAGAGGTATTGATGAAACCTGTCAGGTCTTGGTTGGTGATGGTGCTTTGATGAGTAAGAATCTAAAAAAAGAAAGAATTGAATTTGGTGACTTTCAAACACCTGCCTGGTTTTGTGAGCGTGTCTGTGACGCGCTAATTGAGCAGGGCGTTACCCCGTCCAGCATTTTAGAGCCAACTTGTGGGCAAGGAAATTTTCTGATTGCCGCTTTGGATCGCTTTTCGTCGGTAAAAACGGCCGTTGGCCTTGATATAAATGCTGACCATATCACCCTGTTGCAACAAAAGGTTGCCCTCCGCGCTGATAAAGACAAATTTAGCATTCTTCATTCCGACTTTTTTCATACAGATTGGCAACAGATAACAGCCCCCCTTCCTGCCCCCCTTTTGATTTTGGGGAATCCGCCTTGGGTGACAAATTCCCAACTTTCGGCAATGGAAAGCGATAATTTGCCCAAGAAAAGTAATTTTCAGAATCACTCAGGGATTGATGCGATTACGGGGGCTGGCAATTTCGATGTTTCGGAGTGGATGATCATAAAAATGATCGAATGGGCAAGTGAGAAAGAGGGTGTTGTGGCGATATTGTGCAAAACGGCCGTTTCCCGCAAAGTCCTCCTCCATCAGTGGCGTACATCAAACCAAACAGGCGCGGCTCAAATTCATTTGATTGATGCCAAGAAAGTTTTTGATGTATCCGTAGATGCTTGCTTGTTTATTTATGACACCTCACGTCCTGCTGCTAAATCGTGCGATGTGTTTAGCAATTTATCAACAGATTCTTTTTTATACATGATTGGCTACCGCGATGGACAAATCATTGCCAATCTTGAACAATTTGAACGCTGGAACCATCTCC
>CAYSDT010000344.1:0-1403 GCA_964429835.1 uncultured Ardenticatenaceae bacterium
CCCATCTCCCCCGCTCCCCATCCCCGCCAACAAACCAACAATCGCCCCCGCCAGCACGTCGCCGCTGCCCGCCACGCCCAATAGCGGATTGGCGAACGGCAGCAGCGTCACCCGCCCATCGGCGGCGGCGATGACGGTGTACGCGCCTTTGAGCAGGACGGTATGCCCCCACATTTGCGCCATTTCCTGCGCCACCGCCACCCGATCTTGCGCCAGCAAATCGGCCAGCGGCATGCCCATCAACCGCGCCATTTCGCCCGGATGGGGGGTGAGGATGCTGTTTAGCGGCAATTTTCGCGCCCAATTGGGCATAATTGCCAGCAGATTCAGCCCGTCGGCATCGACGACCAGTGGCGGCAGTTCATCCGCATGAGCGAGCAACACATCCATAAACTCACCCGCCTCTTCGCTGATGCCCGGCCCGACGAGCAGCGCGTCGGCGCGATGGTTTAATAAAATATCAACGGTTGCAGGGGAAAAAACGGCCGTTTCCTTCACAATCGGATAGGTCGCTTCGGGCAGCCCGCCCGCGATGGCGGCGCGAATGTCGGCTGGCACGGCAAGGGCGACGAGGCCAGCCCCGACCCGATACGCGGCGCGTCCCGCCAACAGCGGTGCGCCCCAATATCGCCCTGACCCTGCGGCGATGAGCGCAGTGCCGAACGTGCCTTTGTGTCCGAATAACGGGCGTGGTGACAACATCCCGCGCACCATCGCCCCATCCGCTAACGTCAACGGCACGTCAGCGATGGCGGGCAGCGATGGCGGAACCCCGATGTCGGCCACGAGTAGTTCGCCGCACGCCGCCGCGCCGGGAAAGCGGAAATGGCCGCGCTTGGCCGCGCCAAAAGTGACGGTCAAATCGGCGGTCATCGCCAATGGGTCGAGTGCGCCTGTGTCGCAGTTTAGCCCGCTGGGGCAATCGACGGCGATGATGCGGCCTGAGAAGTCAGGCTTTTGCCAAAAGCCTGACTTCTTGAGCATCTCCGCCATGCGCCCGCCAATCGGGCGGGTGACTCCTGTGCCGAGTAGTGCGTCGATGAGGATGTCGGCGGATTGGGTAAGGGTGTGGGAAACGGCCGTTTCCAGCGTAATCTCCAGCCCCATCGCTACCACTTGGGCATAATTGCTGTCTGTTTTGCTGTCGCGGGGGCGATGGAGATACACGGAAACCATCGCCCCTGCTTCGGCCAAATAGCGGGCGGCGACAAGGCCGTCACCGCCATTGTTGCCTGTGCCGACCAGCACATGCACCTGCTTTTCGGCAACGGGATACCGCGCCACAATCGCAGCAGCAACAGCTTTGCCGGCGGTTTCCATCATCTGGGCATAAGAAATGCCCGCTTCGTCAGCCGCCTTCTCAGCGGCGATCATTTCGGCTACGGTGAAAATTTTCATGAGAT
>CAYSDT010000344.1:1503-3972 GCA_964429835.1 uncultured Ardenticatenaceae bacterium
GATGGCGCGGCGGATGAGCAGGGGGCGCAGGATTGACCACTCTTTGGCGGTGTCGCTGTCGGCTTCTTTGTGTTGGCTGTACTGTTGGCGGGTGTATTGCTGCGTCAGGTTGCGAATGGGGGCTGCGCCGTCGGGAACGGCCGTTGTCAGCATGTCTGCCCGTTCGTGCGGGGTGTCGGCGGGGGTGTAGAAGATGTTGAGCCAGCCCGCCCATGTGCGTAAACGGCCGTAACTGCCGCGCACGTCCGCCTCCACCTTGCGATTACTGTTGGCGGCGAAAACCATCACCCCCGTGGCGATGGCGAGAATGAAAAGGATGGGAATGATTGTCCAGATGGAGATGCTGGGACGAAAACGGCCGTTTTGCTCAACATCACTCGCATCAATCCCTTCCCCGTCGGGGATTTCAGGCTCCAGTAATTCTTCCAACCGCTCCTCATCCGTCAAATCGCGCTCGTTTGCGCCCATGTTGAACGCATCGCCGCCGCTATCGGCAACCGATTCTTGGCGGGCAACGACGGGGATAGAAGCCGTCGGCTCGAACTGAATCCAGCCGTAGGCGGGGAAGTAGACTTCCACCCATGTGTGCGCGTTGGGAGCGCGGACGCGGTAGCTGCTCGTGTCGGCGTTGTATTCGCCTTGCGCGTAACCGCTGACAAAACGGGACGGAATGCCTTGCGAACGCAACATCATCACCATTGATGAGGCGTAGTAGGTGCAATATCCCTCTTGTGATTCAAATAAAATGTAATGCACGGGGTCAATATCGGCCGGTGGGCGGTCGATTTGGTCGTTGTAGCTGATATTACGGCGCAAATAATCACGAATGGCGATGGTTTGATCGAAAACATTATCATGCGGGGCGATCAATTCGGCCGCTAAGTCGATGGTTTCGTCGGTGATTGTGGCGGGCATTTGTAAATACCGATCCATCGCCCAAGCGGGGTAGACGGTGCTGGCTCCGCGCAAGCTGTCGGCATCGGCGATGGAAAGGTTGGACGACATCTCGTACTGGTCGCCATAGCCCAGCACATAACGGGATTGGACGGAGGAGATGAGGTATTGCCCGCCTTCCGTGCGGACGGCATCAACGTATAGTTGGCGGTCGGAACTGCTGAATTCGGGTGCGCCGTACAGCATACTGGACGCGGGCAGATAGCTGGTGATGGTTTGATTAACTTGCTGGCGCGATTGGCTGTCGGGCGTGTCGAGCGCGTCGTCGTCGGGGAAATGCAGACGGGTTTCGGTGTCGGTGACGCGCCAAAGGCCGCCTTCGTAGGTGTCGTAAGCGACGGCTTGCCAATACGCATATGGCAGTCGCTCGCTGACGGCGACATCCATCACCAGCCCATCGCCGACGGTGCGTGCGCCGCCGAGCAGGATGGTGTCCAGATAGGGGTCGCTACTTTCTGCGCCGTAGGAGCGGAGGGAGGCGAAGACGCGCGTCCATGTGTCTTGCATGTCGCGCCACGCGCCTTGTGTGCTGGTGATGGGGGGAATAACGGCCGTTGTTCCCCGATGCAAATAAGGCATTCCCCACGCCACGATTAGGCCGACAATGGCAACCATCACCGCCGCCCGCATGAAACTGAACCAGATGTTGCGGTCGTACTGAACGGCCGTTTCCTGCCATTCCGCTTCTTTGCTGGAAAGATGGGTACGGGCGATGTAGAGCAAGGCGAGAAAGAGGTACAGCATCAAAAGCAGCCATAATTGGCGCGGGCCAGTGTAATAGTAGACGACGCTGAGCAAAATTAGCCCCATCGGTACGACGACGCGCCAAACGTGCGGGCGGCGGAAGGTGTACCACGCGGCGGTGTAGCCGAGCAGCCAATAAATGATGGAGGTGTGAATGACAAAGATGATGCGGTCGCGGCTGGTGCTGCCATCGAGCAGTTGCACGATCCAATACGCCGTGCGATTGATGAGGCTGGCGGTGCGGTCGCTCCATGACAGGCTGGCGGGCATGAGGCCGCCGAGCATGTAAATGAGGAAGAAGCTGCCGTAAATGAAGGAGAGGAAGTGAGCGGTGCGGGCGGTGAAGCGGCTTTTGGCGAGGATGAGACCTGTGAAAACGGCCGTTATTCCAATCGTCGGAATAATTTCCAGTCCGCTGATCATATCTGTACGATAAAGCGCGGTGGCGGCGGTCGATACCATGCCTAATAGCAAAAACAGGGTTGACCAACCTTCTTTTAATCGCAGATGTTTGCTCATCGGTTAGCGGATGGAGTTGGGGATAGAGGATGGGGGTAAACGGCCGTTTCTATCTCCGACTCTGACGAATAATGATTATCATTATTCGTATTGTATCAGAAATGTTACTCTCTTTATCAAGAGCTAACAGGTTTTAGTAAAATTTCTCGTTTTACACGAGTATCGTAAGGAGACCTGTCAGCTTTTAGGACAATTGTATGAAGCGTCATCGGTTTTTAATCGGTATCGCGCCCGCTCCAAAACTGATATGCA
>CAYSDT010000345.1:0-3955 GCA_964429835.1 uncultured Ardenticatenaceae bacterium
GCTTTCAGCCTGTTTTCTGTAGCAGACGATGAATTTATTCATCGGCGAAGCTGGCGCAATGTAAATTTTTTGAGACCAAATGACCTATTTACCAGAGAGAAACACCTCTCTAGAAAAAGTGTCAGGTAGCTAGTTTTTTAGTGAGGAATTATGGCTGCTGTACACCGACCTATTCGTGAGATATTAGCACCAGTTACAGACGTTGCTGGACTGACAGTGCCTGTCTCCACTGTTCAGGACATGGTTTTTCGCTTACTGTTCAATGAAGGTGAAGTCAGTGTCTCCCGTTTTGCTATAAAGCTGGGTATTCACAGCAGCATCGCTGATTTTTTGCTTTCAGAAATGAAACAAGAACATTTAGTTGAAGTTAAGCGGGCGGGGGCGATGGGCAGCCTTAGCTTTAGTTATATTTTGACAGAAGCAGGCGAAAAACGCGCTCTTACCTCTTTTGAACGCAGCCAATATGTTGGCCGTGTGCCAGTTTCACTGGAGCAATACACCGAAGCCATTCTGGCGCAAACTGAAGCCACTGTGAAAGTCACCCCCGCACAAGTTCAAAAAGCCCTTTCTCACCTTATTTTACCTGAAGGTTTTGACCGTAGCGTCGGCCCCGCACTAAATGCGGGTACATCGCTCTTTTTGTATGGCCCGCCCGGTAATGGCAAAACGACGGTATCCGAAGCGTTGGGCGGATTGCTTTCAGATGGCAATCCCATCTGGCTGCCTGACGCGATCACCGTTAGCGGTCAATTCATCAAAATTTACGACCCGCTCGTTCATTTCCCCATCGAAAAAGATGATATTTCCATGTACGCCGACGATTTCGATTTAGATAGTCGTGGACAGCCGCGTATTGACACCCGTTGGCGGTTATTCAAACGGCCGATGGTAATGGCTGGTGGTGAATTAACATTAGAATCTTTGGACTTACGTTTTGAGCCATCGGCAAAAATTTATGAAGCACCGTTACAATTAAAAGCGAATGGCGGCATGTTCCTCATCGACGATTTTGGTCGCCAGCAGATGGCACCAGCAGAATTGCTCAATCGCTGGATTGTGCCGCTGGAAAGCAGCATTGATTTCCTGCGCCTGCAATCGGGGCAAACATTGGAAGTGCCATTCAAGCAGTTCATCGTCTTTTCCACCAATCTTGACCCGATGCAGTTGGTTGATGGTGCGTTTTTGCGCCGTATCCAAATGAAAGTGGAGGTTGGGGGGCCGGATGAGCGGCTTTTCTATCAAATTTTCATGGTGATGTGTCAGATGTTGCACATCACATTCGACAAGAAAAGCTTCGTCTACTTGTTGCAAAAATGGTATCGTGAACCAAATCGTACAATGCAAGCGGTGCATCCGCGTGATATTTTGAAGACGATTATTTCAATTTGTGAATATGATGGGGTGGAGCCGCATCTATCCCCATCGCTGTTGGATGATGCTTGTCGAAGCTATTTCATGGAAACATCGAAGACGGTTGATGTGACAAAAACGGCCGCTCGTGGGGCGTAATTATGTTCAAATTTGTCTGTTTGTACCGACAGGTTGATGATTTAACGGCCGTTGATGATTTTTTCTCCAGCACACATTTACAGTTGGCGGAGAAATTACCCGGCTTGATTCGTACTGAGTTAAATCTCATTAACGGTAAACCCGGCGGCGACTCCCGTTTTTATCAGACGTATTCGCTTTATTTTGGCGGACGAAAAGTTTTTGAACACGCGATGGCCTCTGAATACGGATTGCAATTGATGGCCGCCTTAAAACCGTGGGCTGAGGCTAAATTGATCAGCTGGTTTTATGCAGAAGTACACGAAAATAACATATTGGCACAGAAAAACAGGGGAACAAAACCGATTTAGAAACTGTAGGGGCGGTTCGCGAACCGCCCCTACAAAACCCCACAAACGCAGAGAGCCAAAACACCCAACAGGAAACAGAAATGGATACTCAACATTTGGCCGTAATGGCCGCCAATGGTGCAAAAAAACATGATCAATTAAGCGCAATGCGCTTCAAAAGTGGCGATGCGTGGCAAACCATCACCTTTGCCGCCGCTGGTGAGAAAATGCGTGCTGTGGCGCGGGAATTGCTTGCGCTGGATGTGCAGTCGGGTGATATGGTCGGTATTTTTTCACAGAATCGGCCAGAGTGGGCGCTTGCGGATTACGGCATTTTGATGACAACGGCCGTTTCTGTCCCCATTTTTGCTACCAACACCCCCCATCAGGCGGCGTACATTATTGAAGAGACCGAGATGAAAATCCTCTTCGTTGATGGGCAAGCCAACTACGATAAAATCAAATCCCTTGACCCATCGCCGCCCCATTTGCAAACCATCATCACCTTTGATGAGTCCGTTGAACTCAGCGATGAAAATGACCTGCATTTTTCAGAATTGCTCGCCCGCCGTGCAGACCCATCCCACGATGCCGAAATTGACACCCGCCTGAATAACGCCTCCGCCGATGATTTAGCCACGCTGATTTACACCTCTGGCACAACGGGCGAACCGAAGGGCGTTATGCTCACCCATGCCAACATTTTCCATCAATTTATAGCGATGGAAGGTAGCTTTGATGTCAATCCAACGGATCGCTCCCTCTGTTTTTTGCCATTGAGTCATGTTTATGAACGCTCATGGTCGATGTATATTTTCAGGTCTGGTGCCGAGAACTATTATTTGCAAAATCCGCGCGAGATATTGGCCGCCATGCAAGAGGTTCAACCGACGGCAATGGTCAGCGTGCCGCGCTTGTATGAAAAGATATTTGCGACTGTGTACCATAAATTGGAAGAGGGGTCTGCGCTCAAACAACACTTATTCCATTGGGCGATAGCAACTGGCACGACATATCAAGCACAATTACAGCAGGGCGAGTCGATTGGTTTTGTTCTTAATCAGAAACATAAATTGGCAGACAAACTTGTTCTCAGCAAAATTCAACAGGTTGTGGGCGGACGTAAGAACTTCTTTTCTGCTGGTGGTGCGCCATTATCAAAAGAGATCGAAGCGTTCTTTTTGGCGGCGGGCTTGCTCGTCTGTCAGGGGTATGGATTGACGGAATGTTCGCCAATGGTGAGCTTTAATACGCCAAAAGCGTTCAAATTTGGCACTGTGGGCAAATTGATTCCAGAATGTGAGGTAAAAATTGCGGACAATGGCGAGATTATGGTGAAAGGGCCTGGTGTGATGCTGGGGTATTACAAAAAAGAAGAGGCAACAACGGCCGTTTTATCCGATGGCTGGTTTGCAACTGGCGATGTTGGCGAATTTGATGACGATGGCTATTTACGCATCACCGACCGCATCAAAAATTTGATTATCACATCGGGCGGCAAGAATATCGCGCCACAACACATTGAAACGGAACTCGCCAAAGCGCATTACATCGAGCAAATGATCGTGATTGGTGATCGGCGCAAGTTCATCACCGCCCTGATTGTCCCCAATTTTGAGGTGCTGGAATCTTATGCAAAAGAGAATGACATTCCATTCTCATCACACGAAGAACTTGTACAACATCCCGATGTTATCGCCTTCTATCGCACTCACATTGATTACCATTCCCAAGAGTTGGCCGCTTACGAACAGGTGAAACAGTTCACCTTGTTGCCCGCGCCGTTCACGCAAGAAAATGGAGAGATAACGCCAACGCAAAAGCTAAAGCGCAAAGTTGTTATCGAAAAATATGATGCGGCCATTGATGCCATGTATCCAGAGGATTAGGTGTAGGGGCAGTTCGTGAACCGCCCCCATTGGCTCTCGACTGTCATTCCCGCGTAGACGGGAATCCACCTATCTGGGAAACATAGATTCCCGCCTACGCGGGAATGACAATTGAAGTGTAGAGGCTTCCTGTTTTCTCTGTTTTTGACGATTAACAGCTTATTTTGATACGCATTGGGCGATTCGTGAACCGCCCTTACTGGCGAGAAACAAAAAACCCCGATTTCT
>CAYSDT010000346.1:0-3900 GCA_964429835.1 uncultured Ardenticatenaceae bacterium
GGGAGCAGGGGAGAAAAGTGGTATTGTGGCGTTTAGTGGTGGGTTTCATGGGCGGACGATGGGAGCGTTGTCGGCAACGTACAAGGATAAATATCGGGAGCCGTTTGCGCCGTTGGTTCCTAATGTGGAATTTGCAGCTTTTAATGATGTGAAATCGGCAGAAGCGGCGATTGATGGGGCAACATGCGCCGTCATCGTTGAACCCGTGCAAGGCGAAGGTGGCGTTCATGCCGCCGATCCCGCCTTCTTACAAACCCTCCGCGCCCTGTGCGACCAACACAACGCCCTGCTCATCTTCGATGAAGTGCAATGCGGGCTGGGGCGCACTGGCACGCTCTGGGCGCACGAGCAGTTCGGCGTAACCCCCGACATCATGACGCTGGCAAAGCCGCTGGCGGGCGGCTTGCCCATCGGTGCGACGCTGATGACCCAAACGGTCGCCAATGCAATAGTGCCTGGCGATCACGGCAGCACTTTCGCCGCTGGCGCGTTGGTCTGCACCGCCGCCAACGTCGTCTTTGATCGCGTCAATCAACCAGAATTCCTATTGCAAGTGCGCGAAAATGGGGCATATTTGCAATCTCAATTACGGGCGATTGATTCTGACGAGATTGTAGCTGTACGCGGGTCGGGATTACTGGTGGCGATGGAAATGAAAACGGCCGTTTCCCCCCTCATTGCCGCCGCCCGTAAAAAAGGACTAATCCTCATCAGTGCAGGCGAAAATACGCTCCGATTTGCACCAGCTTTGGTGGTGAAGAAGGGGGAAGTGGAAACGGCCGTTTCCATCCTGACCAAATTATTAGAGAAATGATCCGCAGATTACGCAGATTTTCGCAGATTGACAACACCGTTGTTTAAAAATCTGCGTGAACCTGCGTAATCTGCGAACTACCTTTTGAAATTATGAAAGAAACCGATCAAACCTTCCACACCGATCAAGTCGTCACCGTTGCTGGCGGCCATTTTGTCCACGACAGCTACAGCGCATTTCTCGCACCGCTGCTGCCACTGCTGCAAGACCGCCTCTCCACCAACTATCTGATGACAGGTTCGTTGGCGATTTTTTCGCAACTGCCCAGCTTGCTCAACCCATTCATCGGCTACCTCGCCGACCGCATCAGCTTGCGTTACTTCATCATCCTTGCACCTGGCATTACCGCCACGTTGATGAGCAGTATCGGGCTGACCTCCAATTATGTGACATTGGCGATGCTGTTAGTCGCCGTTGGCTTCAGCATTGCCGCCTTCCACGCGCCCGCGCCCGCGATGATCGCCCGTGTTTCTGGCAACCGCGTCGGCAAAGGCATGAGCATTTTCATGGCTGCGGGCGAGATGGGGCGCACGCTCGGCCCCATCGCCGCCGTTGCTGGTGTGGGCTGGTTCGGGCTGGATGGCTTATGGCGGATGGCGTTTGTCGGTTGGGCGGTGTCTGGCATTTTGTATCTGCGCCTGCGCCACGTCCCTGCCCGTCCGCACGGCAAAGCCAACGTCTCCACGCGCACCTTTTGGCCGAAAGCACGCCGTCTGTTCCCCATCTTTGCAGTTTTAATGCTTACCCGTGTGTTAATGTCGGCTTCGTTGACAACCTATCTGCCGCTTTATGTCAGCGATGCGCGGGGCGGCAATTTATGGCTGGCGGCGGCGGCGTTGATGATTTTGGAAGGCGCGGGCGTGGTCGGCGCACTGTTCGCCGGCACGCTCAGCGATAAACTGGGGCGGGTGCGGGTGCTGCTGTTTTTGACCGCCACCTCTGCCGTCCTGATGCTCGCCTTTTTGTATGCGCCAACCTGGCTAGTCATTCCGCTGCTGATTGGGCTGGGATTGACTGCCATCTCGCCGCAACCCGTTCTGCTTGCCGTTGTGCAAGATGAATTCACCGACAACCGCGCCCTTGCCAACGGCTCATACTTGGCCGTCAACTTCACCGTTCGGGCGATGGGTATCTGGATTATCGGCTTGTTGGCGGATCGGATTGGCCTTGAATCAGCATTCCTAATCGGCAGTCTGGCGATGTTCTTCGGTATTCCCGTCATCATCTGGCTGGGCAAAAAAGCGGAGTCGGTGCAGTAGGGGCGGTTCGCGAACCGCCCCTACAAATGGTGATGAAATGAGTATACGCATTGCAACCGAAAGCGACATCCCCGTTATTTTGCGGCTGGTGAGCGACCATGCACAGCGCGGCGATGTGCTGCCGCGCACGGCACTGTCCATCCGTGAAACGCTGGGCGATTGGCTAGTCGGCACGGACGATGAGGGTGTCATCGCTTGTGTCAATCTGCTGTATTACACCCCGTATTTGGCCGAAGTGCGCTCGTTGGCGGTGCATGATCGGGTCAAAGGGCAGCGATGGGGCAGCCGCATTGTGCAAGCACTCATCGCCGAAGCAAAGCGGCGGGAGTTGCCAACATTATTCGCGCTTACACGCGCAGTGTCATTTTTTCAGCGGGCGGGCTTCGGTATCACCGACATCGCCCAGTTTCCGCAAAAGGTGCGGCGGGATTGCCAATTTTGTCCAATTCAAGAGCATTGTGATGAAACGGCCGTTATTCTGCACCTCAACCAAATTCATTTACCCAACCGATCATCTGATCGGCCACCATATAGCAATAAACCATTATTGAAAGGAGAAAACAACATGAAGCAAAAAGTAAACAAAGTCGTACTCGCCTATTCGGGCGGGCTGGATACATCCGTCATCGTACCGTGGCTCAAAGAAAATTACGGTTGCGAGGTTATCTGTTTCTGCGCCAACATTGGGCAGGGAGATGTGGAATTGGAAGGATTGCGCGATAAGGCGATAGCCAGCGGCGCGAGCAAGGTGTATATCGAAGATTTGCGCCATGAATTTGCCAAAGATTTCCTCATCCCCATGTTGAAATCGGGCGCGGTGTACGAGAAAGAGTATCTGTTGGGAACTTCAATCGCACGGCCGTTAATCGCCAAATGGCAAGTCGCCATTGCTGAAGCAGAAGGCGCAGATGCCGTCGCGCATGGAGCAACAGGCAAAGGGAACGACCAAGTGCGCTTTGAACTAACCTTCAAAGCCCTCAATCCCACGCTGCAAGTGATCGCCCCGTGGCGTGAATGGGACATCCGCTCCCGTGAAGACGCGCTGGCGTATGCCAAAAAGCACAACGTCCCCGTCGTCCATACCGAAAAATCCATGTACAGCCGTGATGCCAACTTGTGGCACATCTCCCACGAGGGCGGCATTTTGGAAAACCCGGCATTGGAACCCGAAGAGGAGATGTATCAGTGGACCACATCGCCCGAAAACGCCCCCGATGAGAGCGAAGTGGTGAAGATTGATTTTGAGCAGGGCGCACCCGTCGCCTTAAATGATGTGCAGTTGCCGCCAGCAACCATCATCGAAATGTTGAACGATTTAGGCGCAAAACACGGCGTTGGCCGTATTGATTTGGTCGAAAATCGGTTGGTGGGGATGAAGTCGCATGGTGTGTATGAAACGCCAGGCGGCACGATTTTGTACAAGGCGCATCAGGCGTTGGAATCGTTGACGCTGGATCGGGATACGAGCCATTTCAAGGAGCAGTTGGCGGTGCGTTATGCGGAATTGGTCTACAATGGCAAATGGTACACGTCGCTGCGTGAGGCGATGCAATCGTTCATCGACAAGACGCAGGAGTCGGTGACGGGCTGGGTGAAGTTGAAGTTGTATAAGGGGAATTTGACGGTAATCGGGCGTGATAGTGACGAGAGTTTATACCGTGAAGATTTTGCCACCTTCGGGCAAGAGGATGTGTACGATCAATCGGATGCGGTTGGGTTTATCACGTTGTTTGGCTTGCAAATGAAGGTGAAGGCGATGCAAGAGGTGAGCGACGGCGGTAAGACGCATTATGCGGAGCCGGATTATTCTAAATTTAAGAGAGATTA
>CAYSDT010000347.1:0-3887 GCA_964429835.1 uncultured Ardenticatenaceae bacterium
GGCGCACAAAGTAAAGCCCTGCAACTGTTGCACGAAACCGAGCGCGTCGCCGAATCGTTGGACGATGGCGAACGGTTGGCGCACATTTTCTACCGCTCATCACAGCTATTTTGGCTGCAAGGCGAACCGCAGACGGCCGACGATTACGCCCGCCGCACTCTGCGCCGCGCCGAAGAGCTAGACCATCACCCGCTCCGCTTTGCCGCCTTGCGAATGCTGGGACGGTGCGGCATAACGCTCAGCAGCTACGACGATGCCATCGCTTACCTGTTGCGTTATATTGAGTTGGGCAAGCGGGAAAATTTGGCCGACCTGCCCGCCATTTACGGCTATTTGGGCGTGGCCTATGCCCGCGTTGGCTCGTGGAAACGCGCTCTGGACGCGGCGCAAACGGGTGTCGCCGACGCGGGCGACATCGCAAATGGGGCGATGGGCGTTGTGGCGCGAATGCAGTTGGCGTTCGTCTACGGCGAACTGTATGAGTGGGAAAATGCGTTAAAAACGGCCGTTCCTGTGCAAGATGTGTGGCGCGAAGAGGGCATGACCCCGCACACGATGATGTTACGCGCCGTCGTCGGGCGGGCGATGGCGTATGCTGGCCGCGCCGATGAGGGCATCGCCGAAATTCAAGCGGCTCTCGCGTGGGCGGATGAGGTCGGCTACAAGGTGCTGATGCACGTCGTGCGCTGTTATTTGGCGGAGGCATATTATCAGCAGGGGAATTATGGGATGGGGGTGAAGGTGGCAGAAACGGCCGTTACCCAATCACAAGCGGCGGGTAATCGCTGGGCGGAAGGGGTTGCGTTGCGGGTGCAATCTGTCTGCGAAATGCGCCACTCCCAACCCGACTGGCTCCGCATCGAAAGCCGCCTGCTGCAAGCGATGCGTACCCTGCGCGATGTCCGCGCCCGCCCCGACCTCGCCCGCACCTATCTCACCCTGCGCCGCCTCTACGATCGCGCCGGGCAGACGGCGTGGGCAGTGGACTGCCATTTCCGCGCCATCACCATCTTTGAAGAGTTGGGCATGACGGCCGAACGGCGTGCGGCACAAGGACAGTCGAAAGGGAGCGGCTCCAGTGGCGGTGTAATTTTAGGTCTGGACTTGACTGGCCCGACAGGATAACTGACCGTCAACAATTAACGAAAAACAGAACGCCACCGATTGAAATCGGTGGCTGGTATAAGAAACGCGCTTTTAGCGCGTTCGGAATAGCCCGCTTCCAGCGGGCTTTTTATATCAGGCATCGGTTTTTAACCGATGGTGCTTTTGGGCTTGGCAACACCAAGCCCAATACCTCATAATTCCTCAAAGTCTCCCCATTTTTAAGACTCTCTTAAACTAACCGCAATCTACCCTTAAAGTTACTTTCCTCCACCTCACCTACAATTCGGAGTGAATGATGGCGAGTAGGGATGACCCTTGTGGCTCAAACAGGTGCAAGGCAACGCCCCTACCCCCATCGTTTGCCAATTATTTATGAATAAACGACTTGCAACTTGTTACTTGCAACTTGCGACTTGGAGGTGTCTATGACATTTGCACAACCTGCTTTTCTAATGCTCGGCTTGTTCATCGTCCCGCTGGCAGTGGGATTGATGATTTGGGCGCGACAACAGCGGCAGAAAGGGATTGATCGATTGGGCGAACGGCCGTTAATCGCTCGACTGACTGGAAATCGGTATGAAAACGGCCGTAAATGGAAAGGCATCTTACAAATAGTTGCCCTCGCACTGCTGCTTATCGCCCTCGCCCGCCCGCAATGGGGGACAGAGGTGCGTGAAATTGAGCAAGAAGGGCTGCAAGTGATGATCGCCCTCGACGTGTCGCAGAGCATGTTGGCTGAGGATATGGCTCCCAATCGACTGGAACGGGCGAAGCTGGAAATTGCTGATTTGACCGAACGGCTGGAAGGGGACGAAATCGGGCTGGTGCTTTTTTCGGGCGCGAGCTTCGTACAAGTCCCGCTCACATCCGATTATCAGACGGCGTTGAACTATTTGGACAGCGCGGGGCCGCAAACCATTTCCCGTCCTGGCACGGTGATTGGGGATGCGATAAACACGGCCGTTACTGCCTTTGATCCCAACCTGAACAGCCAAAAAGTCCTCATTGTGATGACTGACGGTGAAGACCCTGAGACGAACCCGATTGATGCCGCCCAAAAAGCGGCCGATGCGGGCGTTCTCATCTACACCATCGGCTTTGGCACGACGGCTGGCGAGGCAGTGCCAGAGACGAACGAGTACGGCCAAATCATCGGCTACAAGACGGGGATGGATGGTCAACTTGCCATCTCACGGCTGGATGAGGCCACGTTGCAGGAAATCGCGGCGATTGGCGGCGGGGATTATTACCACGCTTCCGCTGGCGCGAATGAGTTGGATTCATTGCTTAATGAAATCGACAATTTGCAACGTGAACAGTTGCAAAGTCGCTTTGAAACGACGTATATCGAGCGTTTTCAGATTTTTCTAGCGGTATCGGGATTGTTGTTGCTGGCAAGTATGCTTGTTCCTGAACGGAAACGGAAGCAACGGCGACGTGATTCGTTGCGGAATTGGAAATTGAAGACAACTAAGGCGTAAGGGCGGTTCGCGAACCGCCCCTACAGTGGATTTGACCTCGTTCCCACGCTCTGCGTGGGAATGAAGATCGGGACGCTCTGCGTCCACTCGACGCAGAGCGTCGAAAAAAGGCATTCCACGCGGAGCGTGGAACGAGATGAAGAGGGATTATGTCAAAAAAACTACTAATTTTTATTACGTTACTTGTTATCGGCGTGTTGGCTCTTGGGTCGGTGGTGACGGCGAAGGGCGGCTCGGCCGTTGCCAAGCTAAACCAAGCTGGCAATGATGTGTTCTATCAGGACGCATACAATGAGGCATGGGGGATGTATCAGTCGGCGCAGATGGAGAACCCTGAATTGGCCGAGCCGTATTACAACGCGGCCAACGCGCTGTACAAACAGGGCTTATATGAAGAAGCGTTAACGCAAATGGGGATGGCTTTGCAGTTTGCCGATGATGAATCATTGGCGGAGCAAGTGTTCTTCAATTTGGGGAACTCTTCTTATAACATGCAGGATATGGAAACGGCCGTTTCCTCCTACATCGAAGCGTTGCTTCGCAATCCTGACGATGCCGATGCTAAATACAACCTTGAACTTGCGCTGGTGCAACAGCAAGAGCAGGAACAAGAAGAACAAGAGCAAGAACAGGAAGAGCAGGATCAGGAAGAACAAGAGCAGGAAGAATCTGATGAAGGTGAAGAGCAGGACGACCAATCAGGCGAAGGCGAAGACGAGCAAGATAAAAGCGAAGAGGGTCAGGAAGGTGAAGACGAGCAAGAGGGTGACGAATCCGAAAGCGATGATCCATCTGACCCGCAAGACGGCGAAGGCGAAGAAGAGAGTGAGCCGCAAGATGGCGAAGGACAACCATCTGAACCGACGGATGAAGAGGGGAATGATGGATTTACCCCCGCGCCCGGCGAACGGATGACGCAAGAGCAAGCCGAACAACTGTTGGCCGCTCTCGCTGGTGACAGCCAGACGTTACAAGAGGCTTTAGGGCAAATTTTTATGGTTCCAAACGGCCGTCCGCCCGTCCAAGATTGGTAGGAAGACAGAGATAGAGATAGAGAAATCTATTGGAGTCGAGGCTTTAGCCGGAATAAACCGGCTGAAGCCTCGACTCCGAGTAAAACAGAGAGCAACGATATGAACAAAAAAAATGTAATTGCAATCGTGACTGTATTTTTAATTGGGCTGTTCGCCCTGCCGGCGATGGCACAATCGCCAGTGCGGGCGGAGGTTGACCGTACCGACATCACCAGCGATGACGTGCTGATTTTGAGCATCATCATCGAAGATGCAAATGGGAACG
>CAYSDT010000348.1:0-3850 GCA_964429835.1 uncultured Ardenticatenaceae bacterium
CGCTTCTGGTAAAATACTTACAGCTTTTTGTTCTTTTGTTTTTAAGACGTGAAATAATAGTATGTGTACCTAAATATGGAGAAAAAAGAGGTAGAAATAGTTCGCATTGATTATTCTGACTTGTAATACACGTCAGGAAGATCGCGTAAACGGGCAACCGCCTGTTCGGCCGTTAAATCTCGTTGTGCTTCGCCCAACATCTCATAACCGACCATGAATTTTTTGACTGTCGCCGAACGCAATAATGGGGGGTAAAAGTGAGCGTGTAGTTGCCAATGGTTCTCATCATTGCCGAAAAATGGTGCGCCGTGCCAGCCCATCGAATAGGGAAATGAGGTTTCAAAAAGGTTATCATAACGGATGAGCAATGATTTAAGAATATCTGCTAGACCATCTCGTTCGTCGTTGTCTAGATCGGGCAGGCGCAAAATATGACGATGAGGTAGTAACAACATTTCAAACGGCCATACCGCCCAGTACGGCACGACGGCCAGCCAATGCTCGTTTTCCACGACGATGCGCTCTTTGCGCTCGGCTTCCAGTTGGGGTGTGGGTAACAAACGCACCATGTGGGGCAATATGCTCAATACCAGATAAAAGTAGAACCTAACCTCGTGAAAGTTCGATAGCACTTTTCGTTTCACGTTCACGTAAATACGCATAAAGCGTACTTTTCGATACCCCTACCAGTTCACAAATCTCTTGAATTGAATACTTTTTCTCATCGTATAGCCGATATAACAATGCCGTCCCCTTTGTATCCAGAGCTTTTGGTCGCCAAGTTCTGAGGTATTGTCAAATGTTGTGATGCAGCGTCGCAATTTAACTGCTCTCAATAAGGGTGAGGCTATTCAAGGTCTGGCACGTGCTATTCATATTGGTCAGTCTGGTGAATTGCACGAGCCTGCTCTTTATGCACAGGTGAAACGCACCAGTGGATTGATGTTGTTAACGGCCGTTGTTTTAACTTGGAATACTGTCTATTTGGATAAAGTGGTCAAAACCTTACGCACCAACGGCGAAACGATTTCTGATGATTATCTACAACATGTCTCACCGCTGGGCTGGCGACACATCAATTTCCTTGGTCATTATCACTTTGACTTGAAGCAAGTCTATCCTCTTAGCAGCTTGCGGTCTCTAAAATAGTCGTGATTCCTAAACCGCCCAATTTCTGGAAAAAATCCGTTGACCCCAACATGATTCTGAGTTGGTTGCTGCTTGGCAGGTATCCCGATAGCGGTAATGATCCTTTTTTATTACTACCTAAAAATCTGGATTGAACCTTTTTGAGGGGTTGGGCAAAACCCCCAGAGTACGAAATCAGCAAAAGGACCACCAGATTGGTCAGACACCATTATGTTAAGTCAGCACACCTTAAAATTCTGATTTTATGGTCTTGACAATGGGAGTAGGTATAATCAGCCACTATCCTTGTCCAGTTTTACCCATTATAACTGATATTTCTACTTTTTTACGTTACCCCAAACTGAAATGCACCCAATCAAACAGAGTATTCTCAACGTCGCTCTTCGTTACAAATTTGATGAGTAATGTATCTCCTTCGGTTTCTTGCACTGACACAATAAGCCAAATATACACATCATTTTGCATGATTGTAAAATCATTTTTCTGCAGAGTATCACTCTCACCTTGTTTTAATGTTTGCAAAATAGAAACACGGGTTGAATTTGTTAAGGTAGATACAAAAGCAACGGCCGTTTCCTCCTCTGCCCCATTATTAACCAACAGCTTAACAGCCAGTTCCTCTTTTCCATTATCAGCTAACTCTCGCGCCTGAACGAAATGTTCATTAGCTACGCTCATCTCAAAAGCGGCTTTCGGCACATCCTTGTACTCACAAAAACTAAGAATTTGTGCTAACAATTCCTCTTTAGATGACAATAAGGTAAACAGATGCAATACGTCTTCAGGTCGCGTATGCGCCACAATATCCTCACCACGAATATGACCAAAATAACGCGATGGTATCTCTTCGCCAGCCTGCCAATGGGTGATAGATATGGCTTTGTCAGCGTAGGCGCATGTGCCAACGGCCGTTAGCAACGCATCATGCACCATCAACTCTCCAGCTTCATTTAATTGCGCCAATTGCCGCGCCCGTAACGCTCGACTAGCCCAAATCACAGCCCATTGTCGTTGTGCCTCATCCAATGCGCCAAATGGATCGTTATCCAGTCCCCAAATAGCCTTTGTTTTTAACAAATCAAGAACAAGAAGCAGCTCTTCCCGTGAAAGTAAGACGTTCATCGGTTCAAATTCATTTTCATCACTCATTGTTTTACCTCAGTTGTAAGTGGAACCGGACATCTTGCCCGCCCGCGTGCAGGCAAGATGCCTGCGTTCCACTTTTATTCATTTATAGGAGTATTCTGTCAATCAGGCTTAACGTTGCTAATCACCAGATACCTGATCTTTGGCAGCTTTTCCCAGCAAAGCAAGGAAAGGGGTAGCGGCTGCAAGTCCAAATGGAAGTCCTGCATTGCCGCTCTGCTCAATAGCGGCTGTCGGCACAGCCCCACCGCCAACTGAACCCGTCGTTGCTGGTGCAGTTCCGCCGCCGCCAGAACTCCCGCCTGCCAATGATTGGTATTGGAATCCTCCTGCTTGTGTACTGGCTCCGCCAGCCGCGCCGACTGAACGGAAAGAACGGCCGTTTTCTGGCCCGCTCTGCCCGTATGGATCGTTGATGTCCATTTCTGAAGAACCACCGCCGCTTCCACCGCCAGAACCGCCGCCCGTTGATTCGGAAGCAGCCGTTTCACTGGCGGCTCCGTCACCGCTGCCGCCGCCAGAACTGCCGCCGCTGCCTGAACCAGCCCCGCCGCCCGCTGGATCGGTCACACCATCCAGCCAATCACCAGGGACGGTGTAACTGTTATCAGCACCACCACCGCCATCAATTCCAACACCAATGCTGTCGCCGCCAATGCCAATACCGCCGTCACCTCTGCCACCATCACCAATGCCTACACCAATGCTGTCGCCGCCAATGCCAATACCGATACCAATGCCAATACCGCCGTCACCTCTGCCACCATCACCAATGCCTACACCAGCACGTCCGCCGCCGCCATCGCCATCTCTAAAGCCAAACGAGGCTTCTTCGTCTGCTTGCTGCATCAAGCCGCTTAATTGTGTGGTGACAAAGCCCGCTTGTGCCAACGCCTCACTCAATCTTTGCACGGCGGGAAACATATCGCTGTTCATTTCAGCAAAAAATGCGTCTGCACCCTGCCCGACCCAACCGCCGTTTGCCAGTGGTTCCATCGTGCTGCGCGTCGCATGGAGCATATGCTCTACTACCTCTGATTGCTGACCGAATCGGCTAGAAATTTGGGCTAAAGCCTCGTGATCTACTCGAATAATATCTACCATTATTTCCTCCTGCGTAAATGGAGCGCGGGCATCTTGCCCGCCCATGTGCAGGCTGGAAGTCTGCGCTCCATTTACAGTTTAATTCCGTACAATAAATTTTAGGGTGATGTTGCTGCGTTCAAGATGAATCATGTCGCCATTATGCAACGGCCGTTTCTCTTCCATCACTAACACATCCCCCTCATCAATACGCTTGATATAGGCGGGATTTCGCGGTGTGCCGCTGACAAAATAACGGCCGTTTTCTTCTGCAATTTCAAGATGGCGACGGGAAACACGCAACCCCGCTTTATGCCGCTCTAAATTGACCGCCAGCCAATCATCGTGTGATTGGTTTTTGTCTGGACGGCCGATAATGGTGGGCATCCATTGTAATGGATACACCGTACCGACCGTTTGATCCCGCAAATAAATTGAATGTGACGGGCGGGCAGTGCCGCTGGGTAACGGC
>CAYSDT010000349.1:0-3842 GCA_964429835.1 uncultured Ardenticatenaceae bacterium
CCGCATTCCACGCAGAGCGTGGAAAGAGAATGCCCAATTTTTGCCCTCTCCCCGCAATCTGCTACAATTTGTCCGATTTGTGTGATTTATACTATTCATTGGATGATTAAATGCAGCTAAATTCAGACTTTATCGCTTACATTGTTGAAAATCAAGTGCAGCCAGACGAAAAACTGCCCTCGTTACAAGACATTAGTAAGGAAATTGGCATCAGCGTCGGTAAATTGCGCGAGCAGCTTGAAGTTGCCCGCACATTGGGCATCGTTTCCGTCCGCCCCCGTCGCGGCACAATCCGCCTGCCCTACGATTTTGCCCCCGCTGTGCAGGCTTCCCTCTCTTTCGGCTTACAAACCCAAGCCACCACCTTCAATCAATTCAGCCAACTGCGCCAAGCACTCGAAACCCAATTCTGGGATGAAGCTGTCGCGTTATTAACCATTGAAGACAAAGCCGATCTGGAAGAAATCATCGGCAATGCGTGGAACCGCCTTAACGGCACACCAAGCCATGCGCCAAATAAAGAGCATCGCCAATTTCATCTGAAAATTTTCAGCCGCCTTGACAACCCCTTTGTGCAAGGGCTGCTCGAAACGTACTGGACGGCGTATGCAGACAGCCAAATCACACGGTTGATGGGTTATGATTACTGGGTTCAAGTGTGGAAGTACCATGAACGCATTACTAATGCGCTTACTTCTAATCAATTCGATGAGGGGCGTGATTTACTCATCGAACACTTTAGTCTGTTGCCGGAAAATCCGGCACAAAATGGGGGATGATGGCACGCTGACCAGCCATCCCTATCATTAAAATTGGGAATTAAGCAAAACCATAAAATTGTCATTCCTGCGAAGGCAGAAATCCACCTTTTTCAGAGAAATGGATTCCCGCCTACGCGGGAATGACAAATCTAAATTTGGAGAAGAATTTATGAGCGACCAAACCGTATTCGAAGAGCTAGACTCTGTTGTCATTCGTTTCGCTGGAGATTCTGGCGATGGGATGCAGATGACAGGCACACAATTTACAAACACAACGGCCGTTTTTGGCAACGACATCAGCACCATGCCTGATTTCCCGTCCGAAATTCGCGCCCCAGCCGGCACACTCGCGGGTGTCAGCGGCTTTCAAGTCAACATCGGCAGCACCGACATTCTCACACCGGGCGACTCCCCGCTTGTGCTGGTGGCGATGAACCCTGCCGCGCTGAAAACCAGCATTGATGATTTGCAATCAGGCGGTGTCATCATCGCCAACACCGATGCGTTCACCAAAGCCAATCTCACCAAAGCGGGTTACGACAGCAATCCGCTGGAGGATCACTCCCTTGATGGCTATGAACTGCACGGCGTTCCGTTGACAACCATGAACCGCGAAGCCCTTAAAGATATGGAAGGGTTGAGCAAGAAAGATAAAGACCGTTGCCAAAACTTTTTCGCACTGGGCATGACCTTCTGGCTCTTTGATCGCACGCTGGACACATCGGCAGAATGGTTAAAAGTTAAATTTGCCAAAAAACCAATCATCGCCGAAGCAAACATCAAAGCGATGCAGACTGGCTACTTCTTTGGCGAAACGACGGAAGCATTCCGACATCGGTATCGCATTCGTAAAGCCACATTAAAAGCAGGCACATATCGCAAAATCACAGGCAACGAAGCGACGGCGATTGGGCTTGTCACTGCTGCTGAAAAGATGGGCAAGACACTTTTCTACGGCACATACCCCATCACCCCCGCCACTGATATTTTGCACAACCTTGCCAAACTGCGAAACTTTGGCGTGCGTACTTTCCAGGCCGAAGACGAAATTGCGGCGATGGGTTCGGTCGTTGGTGCAGCGTTCGGCGGTGCATTTGCCGTCACTGGCACAAGCGGGCCTGGTATTGCCTTGAAAAGCGAAGCGATGAACTTGGGCTTGATGCTGGAACTGCCGATGGTCATCGTCAATGTCCAGCGTGGTGGACCCAGCACAGGATTGCCCACCAAAGTGGAACAATCCGACCTATTGCAAGTGATGTACGGCCGTAATGGGGACAGCCCCATGCCCGTCATCGCCCCAGCCACCCCGTCTGATTGTTTCCACGCTTCCATCGAAGCGGCACGGATGGCGATGCAGGCAATGACTCCCGTCGTTGTTTTATCTGATGGCTTCCTGGCGAACAGTTCAGAACCGTGGCTGTTGCCCGACCCTGACGCAATCGCCCCCATCGTTGTTACCCATCCGACTGAGCCAAATGGGGAAGATGGAACCTTCTTGCCCTACAAACGGGACGAACACGGCGCGCGGCCGTGGGCAATTCCCGGCACAAAAGGATTAGAGCATCGCTTGGGCGGCTTGGATAAGTCGCCAGAAACGGGCAACGTCTCCTATGTTCCCGAAGACCACGCCCAAATGACGGTTGAGCGTACAGAAAAAATCGCCAAACTGGTCGAGATGGTTCCTGACCAAGAGGTATACGGCGAGGAGAGCGGTGACCTGTTGGTTATCAGTTGGGGCGGCACATTTGGTGCGGTTCGTTCGGCTGTGCGAAACGAAATTGCCGAAGGACGCTCAGTCGCCCACGCGCACTTGCGCTACTTGAACCCATTCCCCGCTAATTTGGAGGAACTAATGGGCAATTACAAAAAGGTTATGATTAGTGAGTTGAATAACGGGCAGTTGGCACTTATTCTGCGCGGCACATATGGTGTTGAGCTGCTGTCTTACACCAAAATCGAAGGGCAACCCTTCAAAATCAGCGAAATCGCCGAACACATTGAGGAGGCGTTAAGCTAACGCTTATTGGAGATTCTTATGAGTATAAAAAACATTCCTTTAACATTGGTCGCCAAAGATTTGAAATCAGATCAGACGGTACGTTGGTGTCCAGGTTGTGGCGATTATTCCATTTTGGCACAAATCCAGAAGACGATGCCCCAGTTAGGGCTGCCAAAAGAAGATTTTGTTGTTATTTCGGGTATCGGCTGTTCCAGTCGTTTCCCGTATTACATGGACACATACGGCATTCATTCCATTCACGGCCGTGCGCCCACGTTGGCGACTGGATTAGCGATCACCAATCCAGATTTGAGCGTGTGGGTCATTACTGGTGATGGGGATGCGCTGTCCATCGGTGGCAATCATTTCATTCACACGATTCGGCGTAACATTGATTTGAACATCATTTTGTTCAATAATCGCGTGTATGGGCTGACGAAAGGGCAGTTTTCGCCCACGTCACGGCAAGGGCATCGCAGTAAATCATCACCGATGGGGTCGATTGAGCAACCGATCAACCCGATTGCGCTGGCGTTAGCTGCAAATGCGACATTCATCGCCCGTGCGTTGGATGCAGATACAAAACATATGGGTGAAACTTTCAAAACGGCCGCTGAACATAAAGGCACATCGTTGGTGGAAGTTTACCAGAATTGCGTCATCTTTAATCCCAACGAATGGGGCGAACTGCAAGACCGCCGCAAACGGGATGACTACATCATTTATTTGGAAGATGGCAAACCGATGGTGTTTGGCAAGAATATGGACAAAGGTATTCGGGTAACTGACGGGTACGAACTAGAAGTCGTCGATTTGGGCGACGAGTACACGGAAGCGGATTTGCTGGTGCATGATGTGAAATCGAAGGCGATTGCACGGATGATCAGCAGCATGGAGTGGCCGGACTTCCCGGCGGCGATGGGTGTGATTCGTGAAGTGACTACGCAGACGTATACGGAAGGGTTGGAGGAGCAGATCGCTGTCGCCCAAGAGAAGAAGGGTGTTGGTGATTTGCACAGCTTGTATCGTGATGCGGATTTGTGGGAGATTGTGTAGCGGGCAGATAGAGTGTAGAGATAGAG
>CAYSDT010000350.1:0-3840 GCA_964429835.1 uncultured Ardenticatenaceae bacterium
CTCATCCTCACCCTATTCCTGCTCGCCGCTTGCGGCGGAACGGCAGACGAAACGGCCGTTTCCACACTCACCGTGATGACCCACGACAGCTTCGCCATCAGCGAAGAGACGATCACCGCCTTTGAACAGGAGTACGATGCCCACGTCGAACTGCTGCCCGCAGGCGATGCAGGCGCGGCACTCAATCAAGCCATTTTGTCCAAAGATAACCCGCTGGCCGACGTTTTCTTCGGCGTAGACAACACGTTTATGAGCCGCGCCCTCGATGCCGACATCTTCATCACCTACGAATCACCCGCGCTTGATGGGGTAGACGAAGCGTTGCAACTCGACAACAGCCATCGCCTGACTCCCATCGACTATGGCGATGTGTGCTTGAATTACGACAAAGCGTGGGTGGGCGATTTGCCCACCAGCCTGACCGATCTGACTGATCCTGCGTACAAAGGGCTGCTTGTGGTCGAAAATCCAGCCACGTCCAGTCCTGGACTTGCCTTCCTGCTGGCAACCATCGCCGAATTCGGGGTGGATGGGGAGTATGATTATTTGGATTATTGGGCAGAGTTGCGAACCAACGAGGTGATGATTGCTAACGGGTGGGAGGAGGCGTATTACGGCTCATTTTCGGTGGCAAGTGATGGAAAACGGCCGTTTGTCGTTTCCTACGCCAGCAGCCCTGCCGCCGAATTCATCTACGCCGATCCACCAGTGGAAGCTGCCCCCAGCGGCAGCATTATTGCCGACGGGATGTGCTATCGGCAGGTGGAATTTGTGGGCATATTGGACGGAACGGCGCACGAAACCATCGCCCAGCAGTTTGTTGATTTCATGCTGACTGAGACGTTCCAAGAGGACATTCCGCTCAATATGTTCGTCTTCCCCGCGCTGGATGGGGCGACGTTGCCCGATGCGTTCGTGCAATGGGCGGAACAGCCCGCCAACACAAATCCCATCCCCCCCGCCGACATTGAGGCGCACCGTGAGGAGTGGATTGAAGCGTGGACGGATGTGGTTTTGCGATAAAGTTGGACAAGACCTGACAGGTGGGGCATGAATACCTCATCTACCAAGAATTTTACGCCCCACCTGTCAGGTCTGGGTTATAGCGGATTACACGAGTAATACTGGGTCGGATCGATGTACATTTGCTCTGAGGAGGTGCTAGTTCCTGTCGCATCATCCTGCACTTTTACGGCTTGACTGAAAGCGGCGCAACGACGAGCCAATGCGAAATAGGTGAAAGGCCCTGTGCCGCGATATTCCGTCGCGCCGCCGCCCGGTTGGTCGAAAACCCAGACCGTATACGGGCCGCCACCGCCACCATAGGGCGTGATTTCAACCGCGCACCGCCAATCAATGCCGACCTCTTCACACGCACCAACGGTAAAAATCCAATCAACGGGTTGTTCGGCAACGGTCGGTGTGGAGGTGACGAGCGGCGTGGCCGTCGCCACTGGTGTGGGCGTGACAGGGACATATACGCCCAAATCGAAGGTCATCATATCGGCATAGGGGAGGCCATTGGCGGTGAAAAGCTGCCAGCGGCTGTCGAATCGTCCATGTTCATTAGGGGCAGTCATGCGCTTGGTCAAAATAATTTCTTCACCGGCAGAAACGGCCGTTTCCAACAGTAACATCTTGCCATCATCCCCAAACGGCTCGCCGTCAATAAATTCCAACGACAAATCATCAGGCCACGGGCAAGTGCCGCTGTTCCGCAAGCGGAAATAAAGCGGGAAACTGGAGCCAAGCACCACGCTGTCCAGCCGTTCATTTTGATACGGATAAGCGGCGATTAACTCGCTGCCAATGGCGCAATTTTCAAGAAAAACGGCCGTTGCATCGGGTGTTGCCGTTGACGTGGGGGTCATCGTTGGCGTGTTCGTCGCCGTTGCGTCAGGGGGCGGCGTGGGTTGCGCTTCTTCCGTCTGCTGCACGGCGGCGGCGATGGTTTGCTGCACATCTGGGGTCGCATCGGGGGCGATGGTTTCTGTTGGCGTGGGGCTGTTTTCTTGGGCAATAACGGCCGTTTCTGTCACCACAACCCCATCCCCCCCGCGCCCAAAAGCAAGCCAGCTACCGCCGCCAAGCAACAAAAGCAGCAGGAAAATCCCGCCAATAATCAGTCCCATCGGCTTGCCCTTTTTCTGCGTTTCAACAGGGGGCGATGGGGACGTGGGCGGCGCGACCATCGTCGGTTGCAACGGGGCTGCGCCCGCCGCCACTTCCGTCTCACCAGCCATCGTAAGGCCGGCAGAAGTCAGCCCGCCGCCGACGGCAACGATGGTGGCGGGCGCGCCGAGCAAGTTGGCTCTACGCAATGCGGCGACCATCTCCCGTGCCGTTTGGTAACGGTAATCGGGGTTTTTCTCAGTCGCTTTCAAGATGACATCTTGAATATCTTGGGGCAAATCGGGGTTGACGCTGACGGGCAATGGAATCGGCTCGTTGACATGCTTCAGCACGACGGCCAGCGGCGTGTCAGCCGAAAATGGCAACTGCCCCGTCGTCATTTGGAAGAGCATAATGCCCAACGAGTAGAGGTCGCCACGGGCATCGCTGCCTTTGCCTAACGCTTGCTCTGGCGACATGTAGGAGGGCGTGCCGACCATCGCCCCCGTCGCCGTGTGATCCATGTTTTTATCGCCACCCATCAGCTTCACAATGCCAAAATCGGTCAAAATCGCCTTGCCGTCATCATCGATCATGATGTTGGCGGGCTTAATGTCCCGATGGATCATGTTGCGGGCGTGGGCGTAGGCGAGTGCTTCGCCAATTTGGATGATGATTTTGACAGCTTGATCGAGGGGTAAACGGCCGTTTTTCGCCGACAATCCTTCCAGTAATTCCTTCAACGTGCCACCGCTGATGTACTCCATCACCAAGTAGTAGGTGTCTTCGTCGTAACTGTCGAAATCGTACACGCCCACGATGTTGGGATGGCTGAGGGCGGCCATCGCTTTTGCTTCGCGCTGGAAACGGGCGAGGAAATCACTTTGCTCGGCCAAAAAGGCGTGCATCATCTTGATGGCTACGTCGCGGTCAAGGTTTTCTTGCCACCCCTTGTACACCTCTGCCATGCCGCCCTTGCCGAGCAAGCCTGTGATTTTATATTTACCTACCGTTGTCCCGATTAGTGTGTCTGCCATATGTATAGTTTAGACTGCGAGTGGGCAAGTGGCAAGTGGCAAGCTGCAAGTAACAAGTAACAAGTAACAAGTTGCAAGCCTGCAAGTACACTTGCTCGCTTGCTCACTTGCTCGCTTGCTCGCTTGCTCACTTGCCCGCTTGCTCACTTGCCCGCTTGCTCACTTGCCGCTTTTAACTGCCCGCATCCAGCGGCAATATCAATGCCCCGTCGTTGACGCACGGTACTGGGCAAGTTGTATTGGGCGAGGATGGATTGGAATTGAGAAACGGCCGTTTTATCCGTCGGCTGCCCATCATACCCCTGCGTGGGATTGAGAGGGATGAGGTTGACGTGCGCGTCCATGCCTGCCAACAGTTCGCCAAGCGCGTGCGCCTGCTCAGGGGTGTCATTTTCACCCGCAATCAACGCCCATTCAAAGAAAATCCGTCGCCGCCGCTTTTCAATATAATAATGGCAAGCGGCGATGAGTTCGTCCAGCGGCCATCGTTTGGCGGGCGGCACGAGTGCTTGCCGCTCGGCATCCGTCGCCCCGTGCAGGCTTATCGCCAGCATGACGGGTTGCGGATCATCCGCCAATCGCCGAATGGCGGGAACAATCCCCACGGTGCTGATGGTGATATGTTTGGGGGCAAGGGACAGCCCTTTTTGATCGGTTAGGATGGAAACGGCCGTTAATGTTGCGTCGTAAT
>CAYSDT010000351.1:0-3823 GCA_964429835.1 uncultured Ardenticatenaceae bacterium
GCTATGTCAAAACCTGCTTGCATGACTTTGTAATTCGCGTCCAGCAGGTGATGTTTGGTTTTGGGAAGATGGGCTTCCAATGATTCAAACATGTCGGACAAGGGGAACAACGGCCGTTTACCCACCATCGCTCCCAAAATCGCCATATTCATCATCTTCACCGATCCATGCTCAGTCGCAATCCCGTTCGCGTTCACATACACCACGTCAATATCCGTCCGTTCCGAACGAATTTCAACGATGGCACTGTTGACGACCAACAAGCCGCCCGATTGAACCAACGGCTCATACTTTTCAAATGATGGCAAGTTCATCGCCAACGCAATGGATGGCTGGGCGACGATGGGGCCGCCGATTTCTTCATCACTGATGATGACCGTGCAACTTGCCGTGCCGCCCCGCATTTCTGGCCCATAAGATGGAATCCATGTCACTTCTTTGCCATGATCCATACCCGTATACGCTAATACCTGCCCCGCAAACAGGACACCCTGTCCGCCAAATCCAGATACAATAATTGATGTTTCCATAATTTTCCTCAGAAAAGATAGAGTGTAGAGATAGAGAGGGCGTTTTGATGGCAGTTCACGTTTGCCCGCCAACGCCCTCTATCTCTATCTCTCCCCTCTATCTCTAGCTATTCCTTATCGCATTTCCCAATCGCTCAATACCAATTGCAATTTGCTCTGGTTTGGCGTTGGAGAAGTTGAGGCGCATGGTGTTATGGCCTGTGTAACCCGTCTCGCTTTCGGGGAAGAAGGCATTGCCGGGAACGAACGCCACTTTATTTTCGATGGCGCGGTCAAACACTTCACGCGCTTGCATATCTTCGGGCATTGTAACCCACAGGAACAGCCCGCCGTGCGGATGTGTCCATGTTACGCCATCGGGCATATGTTTTTCCAACGCTTCGAGCATGATGTCGCGCCGCTCTTTGTAGACGCGGCGGATAACTTGCTTATGCTCGTCGAGGAAGCCGTCTTTGGCGACTTCGTACAGGAGCATTTGAGTATAGGTGCTGGTGTGCAGGTCTGCGCCTTGTTTGGCGAGGGTGCATTTTTGAATAACGGCCGTTGGCCCCGCAACCCATCCCAATCGCAAACCCGGCGCGAAAATTTTCGAGAATGTACCTAAATACAGGACATTACCATCATCCTCATCATGCAATTCTTGATCCAAAGCCATCAATGGCGGTAAATCTTCGCCTTCGTAGCGCAATTCACCATACGGATCATCTTCAATGATGGGGATGCCGTACTGACTTGCCAGCGCGACCAATTTTTTACGCCGTTCAAGCGATAGTGTAACCCCAGCCGGATTTTGGAAATTCGGCAAAATGTACATGAATTTAGGGTTACTCTTCAATACCTCTTCCATCGCGTCCACATCAATACCATCGTCGTCTATGGGGACAGTTACGAATTCTGATTGATACGCTTTCCACGCTTGCAACGCGCCCAAATAGGTGGGCTGCTCGGTCAACACATTATCATGCGGGTCAATAAATATCTTGCCGATGATGTCCAGTGCTTGTTGCGATCCACTGGTGATTAAAATGTTGTCGATGGTGAGATTCATCCCCATCCCGTTCAATTTATCGGCGATGAGTTGACGCAGCGGATCGTATCCTTCGGTTGCGCTGTATTGCAATGCACGTTGCCCTTGCTCTTTTAGCAAGCGGGTAGCGGCGATGTCACACACCTCAATGGGAAAGATTTCTGGGGCGGGCAAGCCGCCTGCAAAAGAAATAATGTCAGGTATTTGAGTAAGTTTGAGTAATTCTCGAATGATGGAGCTATTTACGCCGTCCATCCGTTCTGCGTATCGATCTTGCCATGTTGTCATAGTAAATTCCTTGATTTGCTGGCGAATAAATTCGCGGCAACGGTTGCAAAGACCGCCTACGCGGTCTGGTTGTCAGTCGGCGTAGGCCGACTTTGCAACTGTAGGTGCAGTTTTAACTGCCGTTTATGTTACGTTTTGAAATCTCCAATCGGATAAACGGGTAGCATTTCATCGCGTACCCAATGCAACGCTTCGTTGGGGGTCATTTTCCAGTTGGTGGGGCAAGAAGAGAGCAATTCAACAATGCTGAAACCCTCGCCGCGCATTTGGGTTTCAAACGCTTTGCGTATTGCTTTTTTGGCTTGGATGGTGTGCTTGGCATCGTGCATACTGCGGCGCACGCTGTATGCTGTACCGGGCAAGGAAGCCATCAGTTCGGCGATGTGCATGGGTGCGCCCGTCAGTTCGGAATCGCGCCCAAGCGGGGAAGATGTGGTGACTTGACCGGGCAGACTGGTGGGAGCCATCTGACCGCCTGTCATGCCGTAGATCGCATTGTTGACGAAAATAACGGTGAAATTTTCACCGCGTGTGGCGGCGTGAATCGCTTCGGCAATGCCGATAGAAGCGAGATCGCCATCCCCTTGATAGGTGAAGACGATTTTGTCGGGGTTGACGCGCTTGATACCAGTCGCCATTGCTGGCGCACGGCCGTGGGCGGCTTCAACACCATCCAGCGCGAAGTATTTGTATGCAAAAACGGCGCAACCAACGGGAGCGACGAGGATCGTCTGCTTCTGCAAGCCGAGTTCGTCCAACACTTCGGCGACGATGCGGTGGGCGGTTCCGTGTGTACAGCCAGGACAATAACTGGTGGTGACTTCTTCGAGGGCTAACGGCCGTTTGTACATCAATTTTTGTTCAATATGTAATTCAGTCGGATTAAGGGCTATTGTACTCATTATTTCACCTCCAACATGGCAGACGCTTTGGCAGCAACCTCTTCAGGCAGCGGAATGGAGCCGCCAGCACGACCATGAAATTCAATCTCCACGTTGCGGCCAACCGCTAGGCGTACATCGTGAATCATCTGCCCCATGTTCATTTCAACGACGAGGAATTTTTTCACACCGCCATCAGCTAACGCGGCTAACTCTTTTTCAGGGAACGGCCACAAGGTGATGGGGCGGAACATGCCGACTTTTTTGCCCTGTTTACGCAAATGGCTTACGGCCGATTTAGCAACACGTCCAGACGTGCCAAAGGCAACGACGACGAGTTCAGCATCATCTGTTCCTTCGGCTTCGTAGCGAATTTCATTTGCTTCGATGAGGGATAGTTTGTCTTGTAATTTCTCGTTAAAATTGCCTAATAACTCAGGACCGAGATAGATGGAAGTGATGACATTTTTCTCAGCGCGATCACCTTGCCCAGTTATCGCCCAATCGGGGCGGGGGCGAAGCTCTTGCATGGGCGGCATTTCGGCTGGCTCCATCATTTGCCCGATTGCGCCGTCTAATGCCACAAAAACCAATGTGCGGTATTTGTCAGCCAAATCGAACGCAAGCGTGACCATATCAATCCCTTCTTGTATGGTTGAAGGGGCTAAAACGATGGGGCGATAATCGCCATGCCCGGCCGTTTTCGTGATTTGATTATAATCGGATTGGGCAGGTTGAATGTTGCCCAATCCCGGCCCGCCGCGCATTACGTCAATGATGACGACTGGCACTTCGGAGGCGACGATGTAGCTGAACCCTTCCTGCATCAGGCTGATGCCGGGGCTGCTGGATGAGGTCATGGTACGCACACCAGATGAGGCCGCGCCATAAATCATATTGATGGCCGCGACTTCGCTTTCTGCTTGCAAAAAGACGCGCCCCAGTTCGGGCATACGGGCAGCCATATGCTCTAATAATTCAGTTTGCGGGGTGATGGGGTATCCAAAATACGCCTCACAGCCCGCACGAACGGCCGCTTCTGCCAGAGCGACGTTTCCTTTCATTAACTCTTTTGTCATGATTTGTCTCCAGTGGGG
>CAYSDT010000352.1:0-3822 GCA_964429835.1 uncultured Ardenticatenaceae bacterium
CCACAGGTTGTATGCTAGTTCGGGGAGTCGGTTTAGGTTTTGGGGTATGTTTTCGTTTGTCGGTATCATCGTTCCTCATTATCTGGTAGGGGCGGTTCGCGAACCGCCCTTACTGTTTATTTAGTTGATAGTGCAACAAATTGTAGCATGGAATGGGGAGGGGAAAAGGAAAACGGAAAACGGGGGTGTTTTTCTTTGATTGTGTGGGGAAAGTGTAAACGGCCGTTTACCCCCAAAACCAAGAATGGTTCACTGTGTAAAAGTGAACCTTTCTGCAACTTGGAAACCAGCTTGCCCTAAAACGGCAGTTAGCGGCTGCGCGGGCGTAAATTTGTTTAGCAAACGGCCGTTTTTCCCCCAAAACGAACTGCCTTCACCAACGGATGGCCGATGATCGCATTGGCCGTATCCGTCCTTCCATGCACCATATTCACCACACCACGCGGAAAGCCCGCAACCTCCATCAACTCGACAACCATCTGCATACTTAACGGCGCACGCGCAGACGGTTTCAGCACGAACGTATTCCCCGTTGCCAAAACAATCGGTATAAACGAAAACGGGAATAGCAGTGGAAAATCAAACGACGTGATGATGCCGACTACGCCGATTGACCCGCTGTTCACAAAATCATCAATCCCATCCACAACAAATTCAGAACCCAAATTTTGCTCTGTTGACGCAATTCCACACGCCGCGCCCACATTGGCAATTGCATGATGGAGTTCATCTTGCGCCTCCTCCATCGTTTTGCCATTTTCGTACACAATCAGTTCCGCTATGTCGTCGCTGTACGCTTCCATCAACGCTTTTAATTCCAACAAGAGCTTGATGCGTTCTGCTGGCGGTGTGCGTCCCCATGTAATAAATGTTTCAGCGGCGATGGTGACAGCCATATCCACATCTTCTACTGATGAAGATTGGGTTTGTGCTAATGTTTCGCCTGTTTTGGGGTCTAAAACGGCCGTTAATTCCACCCCAGTCGCATGTCGCCAATGCCCATCAATATAATTTTTGAGTTCCATATTCTCTCTTTTGTTGACGATTGTAACCCATACAGTTACAATTTGTTTGTGATTAAATCATTTTTGCATAAAGGTCTGGAAGAATTTTTCTACCATGATAACAAGAAGAAAATACCAGCAAAACATGCTAAAAAGTTAGCGTTAGTTTTGGATTTACTTGATGCTGCCTATGATATTTTAGACATGAATTTCCCTGGTTCACATTTGCATCTGTTAGAGCCAAAAAATAACGGCCGTTGGGCGGTTGATGTATCTGGTAATTGGCGGGTCACATTTGTTTTTGACAACGGAAATGCGTACCAAGTGAATTACACTGATTATCATTAACGCCTGAACTGTCATTCTTGCGAAGGCAGGAATCCATAAAGGTCACTACTTATGAACAAACGTACAAGACCCCCCTCACATCCTGGACGGATATTAAAAGAGCTTTATCTAATGCCATTAGGTATGACGAATACCAAATTAGCCGAGACGCTGGGTGTTTCCAGAAAAGCGATCTCTCAAATTATAAACGGCCGTAAATCCATAACTCCAGAAATGGCGTTGCGGTTTTCCCGCGCTTTTTCCAACACAACGCCTGAAAGTTGGTTAAATCTGCAACGCAACTACGATCTGTGGCATACTGCCCGCGAGACGCATAGTTGGGAAAATGTGCAGCCAATTTCGTTAGCTCTTGCATAGAATCCCATCTTCTTTACGTCATAGGGCAATGTATTCCACCTTGAACGGTGTTTCATCCTTATTAACATCTTCCCCAAATTCAACCGCCGCGTTGTACCCCGAAAAAATCGCTTGGGCGATGATATTGGGGGCTTCGGCATCACCGATGACGCGCAAACTTTGCAAGTTTCCCGCTTTCAATGCTGGTTGTAACTGCTGATACAACCCATCATTTGGTTCGCGGTCGGTGACCAGCAACACGGCATCGGCGGCGATGGGTGTCAACTGTCCTGTCACGTCACATGCCAGCACAACCTCTGCGGGGGCGATGGTTTCCAGTGTATGCTGAACAATCAGCTTCACCCCTTTTTCCATTAATCGCCGTTGAATCTTCCCTTGTTCCATCGTATGCACCGTCCATGCCGACACCAGTTCGGCAGGCGTGACCAGCGTCACCGCGCAACCCGCATCGACCAATAACTCCGCCAACACGCCGCCCATGTAATAATGATCATCGTCGTAAATGACCACTTCACCACTGGGCAACCGCCCCGCCATAATGTCATCGGGTGTAAAAACGTGGGGGTGATGGTGTCCATGGATTTGTTTCCATAAACGGCCGCCTAACCCATCCCGCCGCCAATGCGACCCCGTAGCAACAATGACATGCTCAAATCCAGAATCCAGCACATCGGCCGCGCTCATTTCACTGCCCGGGAACAACTCCACATGCGGCATCTTCTCGATTTGCGTCAACCGCCAATCCATCACCCGCCGCCATTCGATTAAGCCCGGCAACGCCGATTCCAACGCCACGCGCCCGCCCAACTCCTGTTTCGCCTCAACCAACGTGACTTCATATCCTCGTTTGCCCAACGCATAAGCCGCCTCCAATCCCGCCGGCCCACCACCAACTACGAGCAGGGGAGATGAGGAGCGGGGGAGCGGGGGAGCGGGGGAGCAGGGGAGCAGGGGAGCGGGGGAGCAAGGGAGAATCGTTCTCCTCATCTCCCCCTCTCCTCATCTCCCCTGCCCCTCCGCTCCTCATCTCTTCAGGATGCCATCCCCGTCGCCACTCTTCGCCCATTGTTGGGTTTTGGGTGCAACGGATGGGAACGCAGAGCATGTCACTGCTGACGCAAATGTTACAGCCAATGCACTCGCGGATATCTTCCACGCGCTCCTCTTTTAGCTTTTTGGGAAGGAATGGATCGGCTATAGACGGCCGTGCTGCCCCCAACAAATCCATCACCCCGCGCTCAATCGCCGACACCATCGCGTCAGGCGATGTGTACCGCCCCACGCCGACAACGGGCTTGCTCGTCAACCCCTTCACAAAGCTGATGTACTGCTCTTGAAACCCCTCTTTTTCAAAGCGGGATGTGGCTGAATCGTTCGGCCACCCGCTGACATTGACATCCCATAAATCAGGCAGTTCGGCCAGCATAGCGATGATGTCATGCCCTTCATCTTGACAGGTGATGCCATCATCGCCCAGCAGTTCGTCCACTGCCAGCCGCACGGCGACGGCGCAGGTGTCGCCGACCGCCTCTTTGGTTTCCTCGATTATTTCGCGCAAAAAGCGGACGCGATTTTCCAAACTGCCGCCGTACTCATCGGTGCGCTGGTTGTAGCGACGGGACAAAAAGTGCATCGGCAATGATATATTATGCCCTGCGTAACAGTACACGATGTCGAATCCTGCCCGTTTGGCGCGTAAAGCGGCCTCACGATGCCAGCGACGCACATTGCGAATGTCTTCCTTGTCCATGCGGCGTGACTGGCCGGGACTGTGGCCGCCAAAGGTACGCATGGAGCGCAGCCCCAGCGATGGTACACGCGAGTATAAATTGACGGCGTGATGGCCGCTGTGAACGAGTTCGATCCCTGCCAGCGAGCCGTGTTCGTGGACGGCATCGACTTGCAATCGCAGCGCGGGGATGTCGTCGTCGCTCCAAATGCGCCCTTCGACGAAGGGCATGAGGTCGGAGGTGTGATGGATTTCGACTTCTTCGGTGCAGACTACGCCCCAGCCGCCTTCGGCTTTTATGCCGCGCATGGTGGCTAACGCCTGCGGCATTCGGTAGCCGAGTCCGTTGCAGTGGGGAACTTGATAAAATCGGTTCGGCGCGGT
>CAYSDT010000353.1:0-3810 GCA_964429835.1 uncultured Ardenticatenaceae bacterium
CCAAATTCCTGTTCCCGCGACCCCCGCGAGACCAGCGTGTAGAAATGGGACGCTTGCTCTTTTGGCCGCAAAATGCGCCCCAGCCGCTGCGCCTCCTCCTGCCGCGACCCATACGCACCTGATATTTGAATCATCACATTGGCATCGGGTAAATCGACGGCAAAATTGGCGACTTTAGAGACGATTAGCGTCTTAATTTCACCCCGTTTGAAGGCGGCGTACAGCTTTTCACGGTCAACGTGTTTTGTTTTACCCGTGATCAAAGGCAGTTCTAACTCTTTTGCCAACGCAGTTAGCTGGGCGATGTATTGACCGATAATCAATGTCTGCTCGCCGTGATGATTTTCCAGCAACTTTTTGATGAGCGGTGTTTTGTCTTGATTTTCAGCGGCAATGCGGAATTGCGCCCGCTTTTCTGCCAGCGCGTAATCCATCGCCAATGTTTTGGACATTGGCACGCGATATTCAACGCAATACGCTTCGGCGATGAATCCTTTCTCTTCCAGCACCCGCCATGGAACGTCGTACCTTTTGGGGCCGATGAGGGCGAAAACATCTTCTTCACGGCCGTCTTCCCGCACCAGCGTAGCCGTCAATCCCAACCGCCGCCGTGATTGAATTTCCACCGTCGCCCGAAAAACGGGGGCGGGCAGCATGTGTACTTCGTCGTAAATGATCAATCCCCAATTAAAATCGGTGAACAGTTTTAGATGTGCAAATTCGTCCTTTTTTGAGCGGCGATGGGTGAGCATTTGATAGGTGGTGATGGTTATCGGCTTAATCACTTTTTCCGCGCCCGTGTATTCGCCAATCAGTTCGGGATCGATGTCTGTTTTTGCCAACAGTTCGTCCCGCCATTGGTGAACAGAAATGTTGTTGGTGGTGACGATGAGAGTGTGTGCGCTGATACGCGCCATCGCCCCCAAACCGATGATCGTTTTGCCCGACCCACAGGGCAGGCAGATGATGCCGCTGCCGCCGAGCGAACGGCCGGAGCGGTAGAACGCTTCAACTGCGTCTGTCTGATAATCGCGCAATTGGAACTGTTGCCCAGCCGTATCTGTTGGGCGTAAGGTCAACGGCAGGGGATCGCCCGTCACATAGCCGCAAAGGTCTTTGACGGGATAGTTGGCTTGGATGAGGGCTTGCTTGAGATTGCCGCGCCAATCGGCGGAGACGAACAGCGTATCCCCATCCCGATCCAGCCAGTATGGTTGCAGGGATTTATCGCGCCACAGCTTTTCGACAACGGCCGTTTCTCGCACAATCAGCCGCAGTCGCCCCTCTTCACCCGGATGCAGTTCCAGCAGCCCATACGTCTGATACCATTCACGGATGTTGAATAAAACGGCCGTTGGTACCCCATATTTACTAAATTCCTGTAACCCCTCTTCTATAAAAGAGAGCGAAATGTCCAGCGCGGCCGCGTTCCATAACGACAACGGCGTTACCCGATAAGTGTGGATGAATTCCGGCGATTTTACCAATTCCGCAAACTGCACCAGAAAATCGCGCGTCGCTTCGTATTGGGGATGAACCACTTCCAGCATTAGCGTGTGGTCACTTTGGATGATTAAGGGGCCGCTCATGTTGGTTTATCCTCAAATTTGATGATGTGCGTTTGGCGCATCTCTTTTATCGCTACTTCAACTAATGGTTTGGCGGTTTGCCCGTAGGTGATGGTGCGTTTGGCTTGATTGGGTTCAAAAATACAACGCTGTTTGAGTAATGCGGCGCGTAACTGTTCGTAAAAACCATCCGTTGGTATGTGAAGAACAAAGCGCGTTTCGCGGCTGAGCGTGATGCGCTGCTTCGTTTTACGCTTGGGTTTGGCTTTGATCGGCTTTGCTTTGGGGAAAATGGAACGTGCTTTGGGCGGCAATGGCATCAATTGCTTATCCATATGCCGAACAGCCAGCGGCGCACGCTCGGCTTGCTCTAACGCATCAAAAACCTTGCTGGGCTGACGCACAATCCGCAGTTTTGGCGTAATTTGCTCGACAACAAACGACCTTGTTTCTGGCAGGCGGCTGTCCCCTTCCAATAGAGCAAAATCGGTGTACAGCGTGAACGCATCTGCCTGCCCAATCCACTCTTCCAATTCAATTTTCACATTTTGCGGGATGGGATGGCTGGACAATTGCTGCAAGAAAGGGATGAGGTCGATGTTATTGTGGTTGGCGAGGGCTGTCTTGACACGTTGTTTGTCTAGTTTAAGGATGTTGACCTTATCTTCGGTGATTGGGATGGCAAATTGCCATAACAGGTATAGCAAGCTGATGGGGTAAAAGGGGGATTCGACATGAATTTCAAAGGTGGGCAAAATGGTGACGGTGGGGGGGATGGCCTCATCGTGCATGAGTTGTTGAAAACGGCCGTTTATCCGAAAAGCCAGCAATGTTCCCCGCTCAGGCCGCATCCCCTTGTACTCCCGTCGGCTGTACGCTACATCAACATACCCCAATGTGAGCGGAATGCCCTCCAAAAAACGTTCGATAAATCGCCCTTCAACCCGCTCAAACCCATCAGGTGCGTCATCAGGGATCGCTTTCTTGTCACGGTCATAATGATCTGTTTTATACTCATGAAAATTACCATACCGTGTCATGTTTGTCGGCCGCCCCCAACTATCTTTTTGTGGCAGTTTGCTTTTTGGCGGGATTAAAAAGAATGGATCAGTTCCTTTTAGATGGCGGATCAGCGAGGCGGTTGTGTACCATTTGCCACTATCTAAATTTGCCAGCAAACGGAAAAGCGTGCGCCGACTTTTGCCAAAATCCATCAAGGGGACAGCACCCGTTGCCATTCCCCGATGTGGAAAATGGTCGAGTTTGCTTTGCCAATGTGAGTGGAAAAGCTCGTTGTGTGTTGTGTCATCTCGGAACAATAAGAAAAGCCGTTTCTCTTGTTCTAACAGCGGCATTGCAAGAAATGCCTTGTAAATTTTTTCATTATAAACGATGTAATTGTCACGGAAAGAGGGGCTGTGACTGCTATAGCCCATGTATTCACCTTCTGTATCATAACTGACAAAGCCAAGAATCCGCGCTGAAGAATCAATCATATCGATCCACCAAGAAGAGTTATCGTGAGATTCTTCGATCTGTTGCAGGCAGTCTGGGTGGCTCATCAATTTTGCAAGCCGCTTGGAATCCGCTTTTGGCAGGGCGTTGCTGCGGTAAGCGCGTTTTACTTCTCGTTCGCTGATGTAATGCACAAAGGCGTGGATGTCTCGGCGTAAATCATACGGCATACTGTAAACATCAAGTTCTGTGACGGTGCGGGTGTCTAAATTCATTATTTCCCCTCGAAATTTTTAACGACATGCCCCGCCTGATCGACGATTTTCTGAACTTTAGGCAATAGTTTTGGCGGAAAGGCGATGTACTCATCGGAAAGGATGGTTAGTTCGTTCTCTTTCAGGGCGCGTTCTATTTTGACGCGCAGGGCAAAATCTTTAACCCGTGCAATGTGCAAGTTCGTATGGACGATTTGCTTTCCCCATCGCTTTTCTATCGTTTTGCGGGTTTCGGCAAAGGCGGGGATGTTGCTGACCAGCCACGCCGTCAACGGGGAGTTGAGGGTATCTTGGGTGGCTGCGCCCATGTGGATGAAATCGGAAACGGCCGTTAATCCTTCTCCCTGAATCGCCAAATAAGCAATTTGGTTCAACTGTTCCAACGCGGTGTATGGGATGGTTTGCAAATTCACAAACGCCGTCCGCTCATCAAGCACGGAAAGATAGGTTGCGGGGGCTGGTTCATCCCCCGTCTCTTCTGGCGCGGCCAATCGGTAACAGGGCTGATCGCC
>CAYSDT010000354.1:0-3803 GCA_964429835.1 uncultured Ardenticatenaceae bacterium
AACCAATCGTCGTTGCGCCTTCACAAATTCTTCGCAACCCCCTATAATTCCCGCATCTAATTCAACCACAAGTAAAAGGAAGGGACTCATATGCAAACATTCAACGACGCAGTGGCCAACTGTGCAGAAGCCATCACTTCCAAATTCATAACGGCGGGCAAATTTCAGCCCGAAGACCAACTGAAAGCACCAATCGAAACTTTCTTCAAAGAAGCGGGGGATGTTTTCAAACTAACCATCAAAACCGTCACCGAAGCGCAAGTAGAAGATCTCGGAGCGCGTCCCGATTTGGGTATTTACGTTGGTGGTCTGTTGTGCGGTCATGTGGAGTTGAAGAAGCCGGGATTAGGCGCGAACGCCCCCAAATTCAAAGGGCGCAACAAAGCCCAGTGGCAAAAATTCAAGGATTTACCAAACCTCATCTACACCGACGGCAACGAATGGGCGTTGTACCGCAACGGCAAAGAGTGGAAGAAGCGCGGCATTGTACGGCTGGATGGGGACGTGACAGCAGACGGCCGTCAAGCCGTCTCCAGCCGCAACAGTGATGACCTGCTCCCCCTGATTCAAGATTTTCTGCGATGGAATCCCGTCGTTCCCCACACCCCCCGCGCATTGGCAGAGATGCTTGCCCCCCTGTGCCGCCTGTTGCGGGCAGATGTAGAAACATTGATGGACGATACCGAATCAGGCTTTTCGATGCTGGCGGACGAATGGCGTAGATATTTCTTCCCTGATGCAGACAGCAAGCAATTTTCAGATGCGTATGCCCAAACCATCACCTACTCCTTGTTGCTTGCCCGACTGGAAGATGAAGAAAAAGAGTTGAACGTCTCAAACGCGGCTGAGATGATTCGCCCCGCGCATGAATTGCTGGCTGATGCGCTGAGTATTTTAGGGCAGCCAAATGCACGGAAGATGGTTGACATCCCCATCACTTTATTGGAACGTGTCATTGGTGAGATTGACCCAGCGGCATTGCGGAAAAAGTCGAAGGGCGATCCGTGGATTTACTTTTACGAAGACTTTTTGGCGGCATACGATCCTAAATTACGCAAGGATCGGGGCGTGTATTATACGCCTGTGGCGGTTGTGCAGGCGCAGGTCAGATTGGTTGGTCAACTGTTGGCTGATCATTTTGACGCAGATTACGCTTTTGTCGATGAAGGCGTTGTCATGCTTGACCCTGCGACGGGGACGGGGACGTATATCACCGCCGCACTGGAGTATGGATTAGAAAAGGTGGCAGAAGAGCGCGGCGCGGGAATGCGGGCGAACTATGCCACGCAAGCGGCCAAAAATATACATGGATTTGAAATTCTTGTCGGCCCTTATGCCGTCGCTCATATGCGCTTTACGCAACAGGTTCTGGCAGAAGATGGAACGCTGCCAACGGATGGAACCCATGTTTATCTGGCTGATACGCTAGATTCCCCCAATCAACCACCACCCACCTTTCCTACTCTTCAGTACAAAGCATTAGCAGAAGAACATAAAAAGGCGCAAAAGGTGAAGGCGACTACGCCTGTACTTGTCTGCATGGGCAACCCGCCATATGACCGCCAGACGATCAATGCCGAAAACGAAGACGGCATGAAGCGCAAAGGGGGATGGGTGCGCTATGGAGATAAAGAAGACCACAGCGACGCGATCTTGCAAGATTTCATAGAGCCGTTGGCAGCATTGGGATATGGTGTTCATGCCAAAAATTTGTATAACGATTACGTCTATTTTTGGCGATGGGCGTTGTGGAAAGTGTTTGAAAACAAGACAAACGGTGGCATCGTCACTTTCATCACCCCATCCTCTTATTTGCGCGGGGCGGGTTTTGCAGGCATGAGGCAGGTGATGCGCCAGACGTTTGATGAACTATGGATTATCGACTTAAACGGGGATAACTTAGGAGCGCGAAAGAATGAGAATGTATTCGCCATCCAAACACCCGTATGTATTGCTATCGGTGTGCGGTATGGGGAGGCGAAACCAGAGCAAGCAGCAATGGTTCATTACAAACGGTTGAATGGAACGGCCGAACAAAAGTTACAAACATTGGCAAACATACACAACTTTACTGATTTGGAGTGGAATAATTGTTTGAATGGTTGGACAGATATGTTTCTGCCTGTCAGTGATAATCCATATTGGAAACGGCCGTTAGTAACAGATTTATTCCCGTGGCAAATGAATGGGATGCAATTCAAAAGAACTTGGCCTATTTCGGAAAGTAAAACAGTTCTTAGCCACAGATGGGAGACACTTCTCCAATCGGATGACATAAAGAAGGCTTTCAGAGAAACACGAGACCGCAAAATCTCAAAAACATATCCAGATTTAATAAACCCTCAGACACGATTACCCGCTATTGCAAAATTACCCAAGGATGCACCTATTCCAGAAGTGAAAAAAATTGCATATCGAAGTTTTGATCGTCAGTGGGCAATTCTAGACAATCGGGTTGGCGACTATTTCAGACCTGATTTACAAGCGGCTCATGGCGAACAACAGATTTATCTGACCAGCTTCCTGACAAATGTTTTAGGCGAAGGATCATCCGCAATTGCAACCGATTTACTGCCAGACCTTGATCATTTTCGTGGCTCATTTGGTGCAAAGCATGTTATCCCATTGTGGCATGATGATGCGGCGACACATGCTAATATCGTAGACGGGTTATTGCCGCTGTTGACACAGGGGTATGGCATCCCCGTTTCACCAGAGGATTTCTTTGCTTACACATACGCCATCTTATTCAGTCCGAACTATGTGCAGACATTTTGGGATGAGTTGATTATTCCCGGCCCGCGCCTGCCCATCAGCAAAGATACGGCATTATTTCAAAAAGCGGTTGCGTTGGGCAGGCAGTTGTTGTATCTGCACACTTACGGGGAACGGTTTGTTCCTGCTAACAAGCGCAAGGGAAAAGTAAAATCGGGCAAGGCGCGTTGTAAAGTCGGCACGCCGTCCATTGCCGCCGACTATCCTGAAACATTCAGCTACGATGCCGCCGCGCACGAACTCCACGTCGGCAGCGGCGTGTTCAATCATGTGCGTCAAGATGTATGGGAATTCAGCGTCTCAGGGTTGGAAGTGGTGAAATCATGGCTGGGGTATCGCATGAAAAACCGCAAGGGCAGAAAATCATCACCGCTGGATGATATTCGTCCAACCCAATGGACGTTTGATAATGAACTGCTGGAACTGTTGTGGGTGCTGGATGGAAGCATCGATCTGCTACCAGAAGTGAATAATTTGCTGGCGGAAATTCTGCAAGGGGAGTTGTTCGCGGCGGCGGAGTTGCCCACGCCTACAAAAATCGAGCGGAAGCGTATGGTTGAGGCGTTGCCATTTGGGTTTTGAGGGGATGGACGGGGGAAAAGAAAAAATCGTGAATATAGGAACTGTTTAGGTTCTCACGGCAACGAGGCCGATTTTTGTCCACGATCTTTCTGCTTGTAGTATAGTAAAATAGCGGGTGGTTTACAATAGGGTTGTGTATTTTTTGGAATGGGACGCTGTGGAAGGATGATAACGGCCGTTTGCTGAACAAAAATGTGAGAAACGGCGTAATATCTCAATAACTTGGGGTAAAGACCTGACAGGTTTCATCCAGACCTCTTGTTTTACACGAGTATCTTTGAAAAACCTGTCCGGTCTCCCCGAAATATTGAGACGATACCAATTAACGCAAAACAGCTAACAATTAACGGGGATGGGTTAGCTGTTGAGTATCGAAAAAACGATCACGATCACGAGTTACGATTACGATTACGATGATGGAAACGGCCGTTTTTCAACAAAATAAT
>CAYSDT010000355.1:0-2059 GCA_964429835.1 uncultured Ardenticatenaceae bacterium
ATCATTCGCGGCGCACGCGAACATAACCTGAAAAACATTGATATTGAAATACCACGCGATAAGCTGGTCGTTATTACTGGGCTTTCTGGCTCTGGTAAATCATCGCTGGCGTTCGATACCATCTTTGCCGAAGGGCAGCGGCGGTATGTGGAATCGTTATCCGCTTATGCCCGTCAATTCTTGGGGCAGATGGAAAAGCCCGATGTTGATCAAATCGAAGGACTTAGCCCTGCCGTTTCCATTGATCAAAAGGGCGTAAGCCGTAACCCGCGCTCAACAGTGGGGACGGTGACGGAGATTTACGATTATTTGCGCCTGTTTTATGCCCGCGCTGGTACGCCGCATTGCCCCGAATGCGGCCGCCCTGTCATGCCGCAATCGGCCGAGCAGATTGTGGAACGGGTGCAGTTGATGCCATCGAACAGCCGTGTACAAATTCTTGCACCCCTCATCAAAGATCGCAAAGGACACCATCAATCGGTGTTTGAAGATGTACGCAAATTGGGCTTTGTGCGCGTTCGTGCCGATGGCGAACTGTACAGCATCGACGAAGAAATCAAGCTGGATCGGTACAAGAACCATAATATAGAAGCGGTCGTTGACCGTTTAGTGCTGCGCTACGATGCTGACGACAAAAGTGAAGAAGCCGAAGCAGATCGCAGTCGGCTGAACGATTCCATCGAGACGGCGTTGCGATTGGGCGGCGGCGTGGTAATTGTCAACGACGTAACCGACCGCGATAATCCCGTCGATCATCTGTTTTCGGAGCATCTGTACTGCCCGTATGACGGCACGAGCATCCCCGAAATTGAGCCGCGCACGTTCAGTTTCAACAGCCCGCACGGGGCTTGCCCAGCGTGTGAAGGGTTGGGCGTAAAGAAAGCCATCGACCCCGATTTGGTCATTCCCAATAAGCGATTGTCGCTAGAAAAGGGGGCGATTGTCGGTTGGCCGACGGATGACAAGGCGGGCTATTATTGGCAACTGTTGAAATCAACGGCCGTTCGTTTCCAAATTCCCCTCAACACCCCCGTCAAGAAGCTGACCGCCCAACAAATCGCCATCATTTTGTACGGTAGCGGCGAGGAAACCGTCCCCGTGCGTTACGTCAATCGCAGTGGCGATGTGCGCGAATACCAGACCAAATATGAAGGGGTAATCCGCAATTTAGAGCGGCGGTATCGGGAATCGACTTCCGATTATATGCGGAACAAATTGGAAAGCTTCATGGTCAATCGGCCGTGCGAGAAGTGCGAAGGCACACGCTTGCGCCCCGTTTCGTTGGCGGTGACGATTGCCGACAAGAACATCAGCCAGATTACGCGCTTGGCAATCAATGACATTTTGGAATGGGCGACGGCGTTGGCAGACGAGGACACATCGCCCCTGACGGCGCGGCAGCAAATGATTGCCAAATCTATTTTGAAAGAGATACGCGAGCGGCTGCAATTTATGATTAACGTCGGGCTGGATTATTTGACGTTAAATCGGATGGCGGGCAGTTTGAGCGGCGGCGAAGCGCAACGCATTCGGCTGGCGACGCAGATTGGCAGTCAGTTGATGGGCGTGCTGTATGTGCTGGATGAGCCGTCTATCGGGCTGCATCAACGGGACAATGCGCGGCTGATCAAGACGTTGCAACGGATGCGCGACTTGGGCAATACGGTGCTGGTCGTGGAGCATGACGAAGACACGATGCGGTCGGCGGATTGGATTATCGACTTGGGGCCGGGCGCGGGCAAGCTGGGCGGCGAGGTTGTTGGCGAGGGGACGCTGGCGGACATTGAAGCGAATGAAGATTCGTTGACGGGTGGGTATCTAAACGGCCGTTTACGCATCCCCATCCCCGCCGTCCGTCGCCCCCACGACAACGGCTATTTACAAACCATCGGCGCACAAGAAAACAATTTGAAAGACGTAGACATCGCCATTCCATTGGGGACGATGAGTTGCATCACAGGGGTCAGCGGCAGCGGCAAAAGCTCATTTTTAATTGAGATTTTGAGCAAGCGACTGTACCAACATTTCTATCGCTCACGCGATTTGCCCGGCAAACATC
>CAYSDT010000355.1:2159-3793 GCA_964429835.1 uncultured Ardenticatenaceae bacterium
GGACTCCTGAGCAGGTTGCGGAGGTGGAGGGGTCGTATACGGGGGCGTTTTTGAAAAGTTACTTGAATAATGAATAATGAATAATTAACAGCTAACAATTAACGAGAAAAGAAACAGTCAACAGCCAACAGTCAACGGAAAACTGAAAACGGCTCCGCTTGTTGGATGGGGTGCGCCTTCGTTAATTGTTAGCTGTTTCCCCCCAATTGACACCTCAACCAACTTCCCTTATGATTAGATAGTATTTGGCTGGGGAGCCGTTATCAAGGTCGCCAGCCTTTAATCCATCATATGACAATGGGAGGTAAAAAATCCATGTCCGCAAAGTATAATGTAGTCAGTAGAGTAAACCCCAGAGATTTAACAGCACCGCGCAAATTTTATCCGTCCTACAAAAGTTCAGGGCGCATAACAATGCGCCAGTTGAGCAAGCGTATTGCCCAAGTATCCACCGTTAGTCCGGGCGATACGGCCGCTGTCATCGAGACGCTGCTTGATATTGTTCCGCAACTGCTTGAGGAAGGAAACATCGTTGAACTGGGCGCACTTGGCACGTTCCGCCTTGCCATTAAAACCGAAGGGTCAGCAACAGAGGCTGAGGTGTCGGTGAATAACATCACAAAGGTTACGCCGCGCTTTGTACCGAGCAGAGAGTTGAAAGAGGCGGTTGCCAACACCAAGTTTGAAAAGAATGCTTAGGTAACGCAAAAAACATGAAGACATTTTAGCAAAGAGATGAAGACATTTTTAAAAAATGTCTTCATGTTTTATATGAAATGTCTTCATGTTTTTTGATTGGAGTGAGGGGATTGTCTTTATTGAGAGAAGGGGTGTGGGGAAACGGTCGTTTTTGCATACCCACAATTGGTTAATTGCAAGTTATTATGGATGGAATAGAAGTAGTTATACTAAACGGCATATTTGGTCTTTGCTTTGCTATTATCGGTTATTTTTCAGCTACAAAAGCAGCTAAAATAAAAGCTGGTTCTGATCAACAAAAAAATAATGAGAAAGAGCCTTTCGTATTTCCTAGCAATTATGAAGATTCACAAAGTGTAGCCGACAAGAAGAATCCCGAATTTTCTTGGACACAAATCCATTGGCAATGGTGGGCGATTTACTCAGGTATTCTCTTTGCTATCGCACTTATTCCCTTCGCATTTATTAATTTCATTTCTCTGATCATATTCATCTTCATTGGAATTCCAGTACTAACTATATGGCTGGCAATTTTGCACCCAATTCCTTGGAAATACGCTGTGGTATTTATAGTTTTCGTTTATGTATCGTTATATATTAGGGTGATGTCTCTGGAAGATATGTACATGCTATACACAGATCTTTATGAAGATATACCGCTGTGGGCGTGGAGCTTTGCTAATATAGCGGGAGTTATCGTCATATCAATACAACGAGAGCAAAGTAATTCGCTATAAATGAAAAGGGTTACATGAAAAATCCAAAACTTACAGAAGCCGTTACCCTGATGAAAGCGGGGGACAAACAATCTGCACAAAAGGTGCTTGTTGACGTTATCAAAACTGATCCAAAAAGTAAGGATGCTGAAACCGCTTGGTACGGCTTATCAACAATCGTTGGCTCACCAGACAAGAAACGTCAATGTTATCAAGCTA
>CAYSDT010000356.1:0-3786 GCA_964429835.1 uncultured Ardenticatenaceae bacterium
ATGTCGATGATGACGACGAAGGTGGCCGCGTCACCGATAAGGCCGCTCGCTTGTGATGCAATGCGGGCGACTGTGCCATCCACCGTGTTGCCGCTGAACGCTTTCAGGCTGATGCTGGCGGATTGCCCGACAACAATTTGAGCGAGGTCGCGCTCGCTGAGATTGTTGGTATGGAATTGCAAACGGCCGTTTTCAATCAGCGTCAAAATCGGCGACCCCGCAGAAACCATCCCGCCAACGGCCGTTTCCACCGATAAAACCTGCCCATCCCACGGGGCGATGATGTTTGCATCGGCCAACGCCCGCTCCGCCCGCGCCAAACTTTCCTCGTTTTGCGCCAGCGTCAACGCCGCTTGCTCCATAGTCAACTCCGCCGCCCGAATGTCGGCCGCTTTGGGAGCCGTTTGTGCCTGTTCCAACGCCTGTTGCGCGTTCAACAGTGACGCTTGGGCGTTCAACACGCTGTTGCCGTTTAATCCTGCGGCCGTCAAACTGTAATTTGCACGGGCGATGGATAACGATTCTTGCGCGTTTTGTACCGCACGGTCGGCCGCCGTGCGCTCGTTTTTCAGCGCATCACCGCGCCATCTGTCGTTCAGTTCCCACTCACGGCCGGGATCGTAAGCGGTGATTTGCGCTTCCAGCGCATCTTCCAAACCGCGCTGTGCCTGACTGACATTGACGTTGGCGGAAGTCATATTATTGCCAGCGGCGGCATCCTGCCCCTCCGCGCTTTCTACGCCCGCTTGGGCGGCGGTGATATTTGCTTCTGCAAGGGAAACGGCCGTTTCGTCCGCTTCCCACTCCAGCAAATTATTGAGCGATAGTTCCGCCTGCGCCAAATTGATCGCCGCTTGGTCGATTTGTTGTTGGGCGGTAATGATATTGTCTTGCAATGTCTGGTCGTCGAGGGTGGCGAGAATGTCGCCCGCGCTGACAACATCGCCCGCTTGGGCATGAATGGTGAGCAAACGGCCGTTTGTGTTGAAACTCAGCGGCAGGGATGGGGTAACGGCCGTTAATTCCCCATCGGCTAAAATGATTGCGCCTGTTTGCACGGCGATGGTCGGTTGCGGGGTGGTGTTTGTGGGGGAAACGGCCGTTGGCGTGGGGGATGGTTCTTCTTCGGCCGTATTACAACTTGCTACCAACAATAAAATCAGGAATAAAGCGACAACTTTTTTCATAACGATCACCTGTTACAGTGATCCGCAGATTTCGCAGATTTACGCAGATTTTTATAGATAGAATCTGCGTAAATCTGCGAAATCTACGGATTATTTATGTTAGTGGCTCTTTGAAATCATACAACCCATCTTGCACGCCCCATGCGTGACCGCAAGTGGGGGATGGACATTGTAAACGGCCGTTTTCTTCATCATTCAATGGTGTTTTGCACGTTGGGCAGGCAAAAAAGGCGGTGGGCGATGGGTTTTGCGTTGATATTTGAGAATATTTGTTATGCACAAACACACTTGGCGACAGTTGCCACCAGTTGCCCGTCTTTTGCGCCCAACTATCCATCGCTACCAAAAAGCCAGTGGGGAACAGCTTCTTGATTGGCGCAAAACGGTAATGGGAAACAGTCAACTTGTCGCCCGTGCGAAAGCCCGCTTCCTGTAGCCGATCTTCAATCCAGCGCGGATGAAAATCGAAATTTAGCTCCACAAATTCGATTGGTTCTTGCTCAAAAGGCGACCAATCCTGCTTTTTAGCCCAATACCGCGCCATCGCTTTCAGGTTGTGTTTGTTGGCAAATTCCAACACATAATCCCCATCAGGGCGGGCGATGCGGGCGAGTTCGTTGAAGAGGCTAGGCGCGTCGGCGGCGTGGTGTAAGGTACGAATTTGCACCATCGTGTCAAACAGGCTGTTTACAAATGGCATGTTGTACCAGTTACCCGCCACATAAATGTAGCGTGGGTCGTCTAAATGGGCTTGCGCTTCACGCAACAGCGAACGTGAATAATCGAACAGCACAACGCGGTCGTAACCTGTGTACTCATCCGCCAAACGGCCGAATCCAGCTCCAATTTCGATGAGCGTGTCACCTGTGGGCGGCATAAAACGGCGTAACGCGATGCGCTCAACTTGGTCTTCATATTCGCGTCCCTGACCTTGCCAAAAACGGGCTTGGTAGTCGGAACCTTCGTAATCACAGACGGGGGGGGTGTCGGTCATAATGTTTAATGAAAATCTGCAACGAATTTACGCGAAGTAGAATTGGACACTGATTTCACAGATAAACACAGATAAAAGATAAAAAATCAGTGCAATCAGCGTAATCAGTGTCCAAATTTAAAATAGAGATGAACGGTTATTTTTATTTCGTGTTAATTCGTTGCTAAACTTTAAAAATATACGGTAGTAAAAGCAAGGAAAGCGGCGCAAAGATGAACTTTACGCCGCTTTTGGTTAGGTTAAAAGAAGCCTGATTAGGGCGTTTTTATTATTCTGTCGGCGGGGTTTCTTCCGCTTCTTCTGGTTCTGCACCAGTAACGGCCGTTGTTACCCGCTCTATTAAATCCTCATTCGAGGAAGGCAAATCACGCAACATTTTGTCAATCGGGCCAAACAGGTCTTTCAATTCGTTAAATGGCGGCCCCAGATCGGTTTCATTTAATGGTATATCGACCATCACATCCAATTGCACGGGAATGACTTCATCGACAGGCACATCAACATTTAATTCCACAGGCAACGCCAGCCCCTTTGGCAAGGAGAGGGTGACTGCGCCATAAATCGCGCCGCCGCCGCCCGGCAATGCAAATTGGGTCGGCACACTGCCAAGTGTGACCGATTCGGTCAAGGTGACGATTGTATTTTCGCGCAAGGGTAATGTGAACGAAATGGGCATCGTGTCACTGACATGGATTGTTTGCAGAATAGATGCTTTTTCCATATCAACAAAACTATTGTTTAAGCCGCCGACGATGGGGACTGCAATATCGGCAACGATGGGGATGACGATAGGCATGATAAGGAGCAAGACGATAATCAAAACAAAGTTGACGATGAATGAGAAAACGATGGCAAAGTTCTTGAATGCTTCCCACGGTCTTCTGCTTTTCTTTTCTTTTGCTTCGGCTTCTTCTGTCGATTCGACGTTATCATCAACGGCCGTTTCTTCTACCGTTTCTTCTATTTGTTCAGTCTGTTCAGTTGTTTCTTCGGTTTGATCGTCCACCGCGTACCTCCGTGAACAACACTCCTGTGGAGTGCGTTACTTGACATAGTATTACTGACATTATGGTAACATGCTTTGATCAAATAGCAAGATTTGGTGAAGAGGGGGTGAAATTTCGCAATGTACAATGCGGTCGCAATCGCAAATTTAACGGATAAACATGGGTGAAAACTCAGTTTTTGTGGTCAAAAATGGTATCATACGCGCATGAATGGGCGATTGGTTTTTCGATATCCGACAGGGATGGCATTGACTTGGACAGTGCGGATGCTGTTTGCGATGTTGTTTTTGGCCGCAACGGCCGTTTATGCACACCCGCTTGCAAGAAGCCATCGCCCGCAATTACCGCTTTTTAATGGTCGATGCCAGCGATATGAGCCGCCCGATTTTGGAGTAAAGGAGAATAGGACACTGATTTCACTGATGAACACTGATAAAAAAACAAAAAATCTGTGTAATCTGTGTCCCATTTAGATTAGGAGTACAAAACCGATAACAGCAAAAAAACAAGACAACACACAACCCATCGATCTCATCGCCCATAATCGGGAACGATGGGATGCGCTGGTGTCGGCCGATGTCGCTTACTCGCGCCCGCT
>CAYSDT010000357.1:0-2437 GCA_964429835.1 uncultured Ardenticatenaceae bacterium
TATGTTTGAGAAAATTTTAATCGCTAATCGGGGCGAAATCGCCCACCGTATTGTGAATGCGTGCCGTGAGTTGGGTGTGCGTTCCGTTGCCATCTACGCCGAGCCAGACGCAAACGCGCCGTGGATTCGGCTGGCTGACGAAAGCTATCCATTGCCGGGCATCAGCGCGACGGACACTTATCTTAATCAGCAAGTGGTGTTGAATATCGCCAAAAGTTGCGGCGCAGACGCGATCCATCCCGGCTACGGCTTTTTGAGTGAAAACGCCGATTTTGCCGCTGCCTGCGCGGAGGCAAACATCGCCTTCATTGGCCCCAGCGCAGCGGCGATGCGGTTGATGGGTGATAAAGCGTCGGCGCGGACTGTGGCGGAAGCGGCGGGTGTGCCAACCCCGCCCGGTGTGGACGGCGCGGGATTGGACGATGGGGTGTTGATGAAAACGGCCGTTTCCATTGGTTTCCCCGTTCTCATCAAAGCCAGCGCAGGCGGCGGCGGCAAAGGGATGCGCGTCGTCTGGGACGAAGCCAGCTTCCTTGATGATTTGCAAGCCGCCCGTAGTGAGGCCAGAAATGCGTTCGGTGACGATCACGTTATTCTCGAACGCTTTTTTACCAAAATCCATCACGTTGAAATTCAAGTGCTGGGCGACCATCACGGCACGTTGGTTCATTTATTTGAGCGCGAATGTTCGATACAACGCCGACACCAAAAAATTGTGGAAGAAAGCCCCGCTCCCGTTATTAAAGATGATGGGTTGCGAATTAAAATTGCAAAAGCGGCCGTTTCCCTCGCTAAAAAAGCAGAGTATGTCAATGCAGGTACAGTTGAATTTATCGTTGATGAAGAAGGCGGCTTTTACTTTTTAGAGATGAACACACGCTTGCAGGTCGAGCATCCCATCACTGAATTGGTGACGGGGATCGATTTGGCGACGTGGCAGATTCGCATTGCGGCCGGCGAGCCGTTGCCGTACAAGCAGGCAGACATCCAGCAGCGCGGTCACGCCATCGAGTGCCGCATTTATGCCGAAGATCCGAATAACCATTTCTTACCATCCATCGGTGAAATTAGTTATTACCAACGGCCGAAAGGGCCAGGCGTGCGCGTGGATGATGGCATCGAAACGGGGCTGCATGTCACCCCCTATTACGATCCGATGATGGCGAAAATCATCACTTGGGGGCATGACCGTGACGAGGCGATTCGCAAAATGGTGCGGGCGTTGCGTGACATGGTGGTTTTGGGCGTGACGACCAATATCCCATATTTGCTGGCAATTTTTGACGAGCCGCACTTCATCGCTGGCGACACCAGCACCGATTATTTGGACGTGCATATGCAAAATTGGCAGCCGCGTACCGCTATCACTGAAACGGATTGGCTGGCATTGGCGGTGATGGAGATGATGCAGGGGGGCGATGTGCGGGGAACGGCCGTTTCCTCCGATCAAATCACAATGCCAGACCCATGGGACGAAGCCGATCCATGGCGAAATGTTTGAGAGATTAAAATTGTACACTGATTGCATTGATTACACTGATTGGCCTCGTTCGCTTTTTATCTGTGTTCATCAGTGTAATCAGCGTACAAATCAGTAGAGAATATGAAAACGATGCCAAACATTCAGCAGATAGACGTATTGATCGTCGGGGCTGGCCCTTCGGGAACATCCACCGCGCTGCATCTCGTCAGAAGCGATCCTGCGTGGGCGAAGCGCATTGTCATTGTGGACAAAGCGGTGCATCCCCGCGAAAAAATTTGCGGTGGCGGCATCACCCACATGGGGCGCAATGTCATTTCGGGGCTGGGGCTTGAATTGGAAGTTGAGCATTTTGATGTAAATGAGGTCAAAGTGACCTATCGGGACAAGGGGTTTACGTTTTACGGTAAACCCGTATTTACCATCGTGCGGCGTGATGAATTTGATGCGTGGTTGGTAAAAACGGCCGTTAAACAAGGCATCACCGTGCGGCAAGGCGAAGCGGTCAAAAATGTCATATCCCATGATGAATATGTCGAAGTCGTCACCGACAAAGCGACATTTCACGCCAAAACCGTCGTGGCCGCCGATGGTTCCAACAGCTTTGTGCGCCGTACCCTAAAATGGGATGGGGATTCGCATGTGGCACGTCTCATTGAAGTGCTAACGCCTGAAAATGCTGACAGTACGCCCGCCTTTCGAGATCGTATCGCCCTTTTTGAATTTGATCGGCTGACGACGCATGAATTGCAAGGGTATAATTGGGATTTTCCCAGTTATGTGCAGAAACGGCCGTTTATGAATCGAGGCGTGTTTGACAGTCGCGCCCAACCCCATCGCCCCAAAGCAGACCTGAAAGCGACGCTGGCTGATGCGCTAATGGTGCGGGATCGTGATTTGGATGATTACAAAATTAAGGGATTTCCGATTCGGTGGTGGGATAAAAACGGCCGTTTT
>CAYSDT010000357.1:2537-3777 GCA_964429835.1 uncultured Ardenticatenaceae bacterium
TGGAATAGCGCGGGGCGGGTTATTAAGTACGTTTACTGGCGCACACCAGATGATATGCTGGATGAAGTCTCGCAACCCATCTGGAAATGAGTGTGTGAGTGGCGAATGGCGAGTGGCAAGTGGCAAGTGTGTGAATTTTGCGTTTGCAGCTTATTTTTACTCGCAAACTCGCAAACTCGCCACTCGCTACTCGCCACTTGCTTACCCCAACGTATCCATCAGATCAATCATAAATTCAGCATCTTCTTGATCGACAGCCATCGCCCCCTCAAAATTGAGACTTTTTAGAACACCAGCCCCTTTTGGATCAGCAAACATATTCAAAATAAGTTCACGAATCTGCTCCGCTTGTGGAGCCAATCGCGGCCCCACCAGTAAAGAGTGATGAATAAGGCTGATTTCACTTTCGACCAATACTTTCAACTGCTCCCGTGTAAATCTGGACAAGCCATCAAAAGCCTCTTTCAGGAAGAAGCCCACATCTGCATTTCCCTGAATCAATCGCTTGGCGACGAGTACATAACTATCCACTACCTGCCGCTCGGTATTGCTCTCATCTAAATCGGCTGGCTCCACCATCATCATTCCCATCAAATGCACATCGGGGTCATCGGTGGATGCGATGCGGGCGGTTGATGGTAACTCTTCAACGGCCGTTGCTGGATTTTGTGCGTTTACAACCACGACGGCTTCATCAGATTTGTTGGTGGGGCGAACCAGTGCCGTGAACCCTTTTTCGCGGATCAGCATGGAAGCGTCAAATGGATTGGCGTAGATGATGTCAACACGGCCGTTTCTAATCGCCTCCCGTTGGCTGTCAAAATCAGCATATAACTCTAAATGGATACTTTCGCCCAACTCTTTTTGCAACCATGTATTAAAAATATACCATCCAGCGATATATTCTGGGGCAAAATCGGGGCTGACAGTCATTTGATAAGTCATGCAGCCTCCTGTTGTACTAATGTTTTATACAAAGTCAACGCTTCCTGCATTTTCTGGGGCGATGGTTTCCGTCGCACAGAAGTGTAGCCGACGACTTTGCCATCACGAACATTGGCGATAACGGTAGCGTACACCAAATAATACCCGCCATCTTTGCGTAAATTTTTGACATATCCATGCCATTTTTTACCCGATTCTGCCGTATCCCATAAATCTTTGAACGCTGCTTTTGGCATATCAGGATGACGTAAAATATAGTGAGGTTGATTGATGAGTTCTTCTTTGCTGAAACCCG
>CAYSDT010000358.1:0-3751 GCA_964429835.1 uncultured Ardenticatenaceae bacterium
CCAAACGGCACTCTTCAAGCCCGTCGAGGGCGAGTGAGGCGACAAAGGAGTCGGTAGCGGCGACGGCTTCAAATAAGGGGATGGCCTCATCGCATAAAGCAAGGTCTTTGCGGATGTAGGCGGTGGCGAGCATGTTAAAAAAGCGGGCGTTGAGGTCGGTTGGTTCGCCGTAGATTTCGGTCGCTTTGAGCAATTCTTCAATGGATTTATCGTAGTTGAACTCTTTGAAATACGCTTCCCCTAAACGGCCGTATGCGCGTGCCATATTTGGGTCCAACGCAATCGCTTCGATTGCATTTTCACGGGCGAGGGGTAATTCGCCTAATTGCAAATACATGTATGCCAAGCCATCGTAAGCGACGGCATTTGTTGGGTCAACGTCAATCGCTTCGCGGAAGGTGAGAATCGCTTCGGGCAGGCTGCCCGTGCCAAAATAGTTGTACGCAAGATTGATGTGCAGATCGATCAGCGTGCGGTCGGCTTGAATGCCAAGTTGGTACTGTTCGCGCCCCGCACTGTAATACCCCTGATAATCGTAAATGTTGCCCATGTACAGGCGGGCGATGGCATTACCGGGATCGAGTCTAACGGCCGTTTCGGCCGCTTCAAATGCCCTGTCATACTGTTCTGGATTATTGGGGAAGGTCAGCCCACCCGCCTTGTAAGCGTAAGCAACCGCATTTTCGGGATTAAGCAAGGTTGCTTTGTCAGCCGCTCGCACAGCTTCGGCGTACTGTAAATCGGCCCCTGTGCTGTCCCCCAATGCTCCGATTCTATCGCCATTGGCGAGATATGCTGCGGAAACGGCCGTCCATACCCGATCATCATTTGGTTCCAGCACCGTCACCTGCTCAGCGATGGCTAACGCCTCTTCGGCTTCACCTGTGCGTACCAACAGTTCAATCAGGCGGATAAAAAATTCAGGATTAGAGGCATCAAGCTCGATTGCCGTCTCGTAATACCCCGCCGCTTCCGTCAACTCCCCATCGCGCACGCTGAGGTCGGCTAACAGGGCGTATTCTGTGGCTGAACGGGTTGGCAGCGGGGTTGGGGTGGGCAACAACGCTTGAATCGCCTCTTGCGCTGGCTCTGGGCGGGCGATGATGTAACCGCCGCCTAAAATAACAACGAAGGCGATGAGAACGAACCAACAGGATGGCCCTTTACGGGGATTGGGGTATGAACGTTTGATTTCCACAGCGGAGTGTGCAAGTGGCAAGTTGCAAGTGGGCAAGTTTATTACTTGCAACTTGCCGCTTACAACTCATCACTACTTCTTTCTGCGTCCCGCAAACAACCATGCGCCAAATAGTAACCCTGCGGAAATAATGGCGGTAGCGGCGAGTTTCTTTTCGCGGGTGTGATGGGCGATGTGGTACGCATCACGCTCGGCTTCGGTGGCGGCGATCCATTCAAATGTCTCTAACATGCCAGTTTGTAACGGCCGTGTTTCCCATCCCAACTCCGCTTTCGCCTTATCCGCACGGGCGATGTATGTTGTACCAGCCATGGATATCATCTCCCCGTTAAAGAAAGGAGGAAGCGGCAAATGTGCTGCTGCCGCATTGACAATTGGTGCTAATGGTTGAACATATTTGCCCCGCACACGCACGATTGGGCGCGAACGTCCCAGCAAGTACGCCCAGAAGTCGACCATCTCACCCAATGGAATGGATGGGCCAGTCAAGATGTAGGATTCACCAACCGTTCCTCGCTCTGCCGCCAGTAAATGACCTTCAGCGACATCATCAACATGAACATAGGAATAGACAGTGTCTGACCCAACGATGATTGGCAGCCCGCGATAGAATTGGCGCATCATCGTTTCAATAATTTCACTGGTGTCACCTGGCCCGTAGACGGCACTAGGCTGGACGATAACGATTGGTGCGCCTTTTTCGATCAACGGCAGGGCAACTTTGTAATGCGCCAACCATTTTGTGCGGGCGTATTCACTAGCGAACGGTGCGCCTTGATAGAAATTCTCATCAGCCATCTCCCCCGCTGTGTTCCCAAAAATGATGATGCTGCTGGTGTACACAATTTTGGGGATGGCTAATTCGTAAGCGAGACGCAATACATTGCGTGTGCCGCCGACATTGATAGCGTCAGCCTTTGCCGCCGCTTCTTCACCGCCGCCAAATTGATACCATGCGGCAATATGAAAGACAACATCACTGCCTGCCATCCCTTCGCGCATGGAGGCGGTATCTGTAATGTCACCACGCACGACGATTGCGCCTAAATTGGCAACAATGTCGCCACTTTGGGGCGACCGTGCCAATGCGTACACATCATCACCGCGCTGGATTAGTTTGCGTATTACTTGTTGTCCGATGAATCCTGATCCACCTGTTACGAATGCTTTCATGAGATTGTCCTGTGCGAGTTGCAAGTCGCAAGTTGCAAGTAGTTGCTTGCCCTCTTGTTACTTGCTTACTTGATACGCTCAATTTTGATTTCTGTTTGCAGAATTTGCAATACTTGCAGCGTGCTGAGAAGTGTACCTGATATAACACGGCCGTTTGCTAAATGAATGTGATGTGGAAAATTATCTAAATCAGGAAAATGTCTTGTATTATCCCAACGCTTACGGAGTTTTATTTTCTTTCCGTTCATCCATTGATAACGATAATCTTCCGTTATACATTCGCCATTTTTCATGAGGAAATACTCCCCAATTTCTACAAAATCGCCGTTAATCAGTGTCAGACGTAAGTGTAGATACCCAGCTTTTTCCCGCGCCCATGATTTTGTGATTAGCGATGAACGAATAATCGGTGAAAGTGTCAGTTGGGCGGTTACGTCTTTAAGGTATTGGGTTGGAGTCATGCTGTGTATGAGGGTTTTATTTCGTGCAACTGCGCCTGCTCCTGATGTTGCAATTTGTACAAACTGCTCCACTCAAAATAATCCGCATCATCCCCTAATTTGCCAGCTTCATAACGAGTAAGAAATTCTGCTGTGGGCATGTTATATTGTTGCTCATACGCATCTAAATGCTCCTGCAATTCTTGTACAACGGTTTCTATTTGGTTTAGACGGTCGTCAACCAGCTTATCCACAACCAAATCGATCACATCATCCCTATACCCGTTTTCATATGACTGGAGCAGCCATTGTAACTTTACGGTTGTTGTTTGTTCCATCATTAACCTCTCCATAAAAGGAATGTGACTAAAAGTTCAACTTCTCGAAGAAGTTGAACTTACAATCACATTATACCTTACCCTTTTTTGTTTGCTAACGTGGGAAGCGGCGGTTCATGGTTGATTAAACGTATAACGGCCGTTTTCGCCCCCATCGCCCCATTTTGATACACTTACGGGATGGATGATAGAAAATTTTCTCCCTTATGGATTGGGCTAATTGGATTGGTTGTGGTTTTGGTTGCCGTCGCTGTTGGCTGGCGATTGATGCGCGGCGATGGATCGCTGTTGCGCGATGCGGCCGTGCATGATGCGACCATCACCCCCAACGCCGACGGGGTGAGTGACATTACAGGCATCAGCTACACGCTGTCTGACAACGCGACCGTTTCCATCTATTTTGAAGATGAAGCGGGCGAGCGGTACTATTTCCGCGAAGACAAGCCGCGTGGTGCGGGCGAGTACGCGGTGCAATTCAGCGGCGTAGTCGATGGCTTTGAATTGCCAGATGAGGAAATTGATGGTGAAATCATCGCCCGTTTATTGCAAGATGGAGAGTATGTGTGGTGGATAACGGCCGTTTCCGAAGACGGTAGCATGGA
>CAYSDT010000359.1:0-3743 GCA_964429835.1 uncultured Ardenticatenaceae bacterium
TTTGAGCTTAATCTTCATCCGTCACCCCCTTGCCGTGTGCAGGGACGCAGAGCGTGGAACGAGATGGGTTTAATCTTCATCCGTCACCCCCCGCAAGCCGACAATGGCGATGATGCTTACGATCAACATTATCATCAGGATGAAAAAGGAGACCATAAATGCGGCCGCCAACCCAAAATCGAAGAAATCAAATGCCAATTCATACACCAGCAGCGGCGCAAACGTCGTCGCGTAATTGGGGCCGCCGTAAGTCATCACAAATGAGGGGGTAAATGTGCTTTCCACGCTTACCAGTAAATCACGGAAGGTCAGCAGCAACAGCCATGGAGTGATGAGCGGCAGGGTGATTTTGGCAAACGATTGCAGTCCACTAGCTCCATCAACCTTCGCCGATTCGTAAAATGAGCGGGGAATGGTCTGCAAGCCAGCCATCAATACCACAAATCCCTCTCCAATTTGGAAAAGCGACATGATGACGATGGATGTGCGTGCGCTGTCTGGATTTGCCAGCCAAGCAGGCGTGGGCAATCCCAGCCATCCCAGTGTGATATTGAGCGGCCCGTAAACGGGGTTGAAAATCCATAACCACAACAGCGCATAAGCGACGGGGGGGATGACGGTGGGGACATAAACGGCCGCTCTGTGTAATCCAAATAGCCGCCGCTTGTTTTGCAGCAACAGTGCCAAACTTAACGCCCCCAGCAGTCGCAGGGGGACGGCCAGCGCGATGAAAAAAATTGAATTTTCCAGCCCTGTCCGCACGAAGGCGGATTGGAACAGGCGGCGGAAATTATCCAGCCCAACCCACACGGGCGCGGCGACAAGATCGTAATCGGTAAACGCCGCCACAAGGGTGATGAGGGCGGGAATGAGAACGAGCAGCAGGCTACCGAGCAGGTAGGGGAGGAGGAATAGATTTAATTGGTGGTTGTAGGAGATAAACGGCCGTTTGCCCCTATTTGTTTTTACTGATTTTTGCATAGAAGGTGAGTATAACGATAACCCGTCACCAGTGCCAAGAGTAGTCATTTACGCCCTCCTTTTCAATATCTGTGCAAAGCTATACAACTCTTTGTACATGTGTTTTTCGTTAGTCATATTTATAATCTAATCTTCATAATTGGCTAATGTTTACCCGCTCTCTTTGCGCCAGCGCAAAGAGAGCGGGGTATATTGTGATAAGATTCACACTGTTGAGGTGAAAACAAAATCTAGCTTGTGTAGCTCTTTAATTTTGGTGGAGGGTTCACTTGTTTGTGATTGTTGGGTATTTTCAAGAAGTTGTATGATTACATAGGTCACACAGTTTTTGTAGAGAATCAAGGAGTTCCTTGATTAGTGAGACGCTTTACGAAAGAGACACCAAAAACTACAATATCGTTCTATGGAGGTGAAAATGAAAAGAAACAAACTGTTTTATGGGCTTGTAGCCCTTGTTTTGTTGATGGTTCTAGTTGTCATTTCATGGATGACAGTAGAAACAGGAATTGAAATATCGTCTCATGCCGATTTCTGTGGAACATGTCATGCGATGGAGCCTATGGTTAATTCTTACCATGATTCCATACATGGCGGGAATAATCCACGAGGTATTACGGCAGCCTGTACGGATTGCCATACTTCTCACGAAAATGTTTTGAGCCATTTTGCTAGTAAAGCCCAATCTGGTACCCATGATGTGTGGGTCACGATGACGCGAGATGAGTCCACGTTGGATTGGCAAGCAAAGCGCGAGGAACATAACAACTATGTTTATGACAGTGGTTGTTTAACTTGTCATCGTGAGTTAGAAGAAGCAACTCGCGATAAGGGTTTCCACGATAAGTATTTCAGTGGGGACATAGACTCTCAATGTGTAGATTGTCATGCGGAAGTAGGTCATGACAACCTTAATAAGTATTTGCTTGAGACAAAATATAAGTATCATTTTGATGAATAGAAGATGTTAACTCTTCAAGACGCTATCTATACCACGATAGGAGGTAAATTATGAAAAATGCGAAAATGTTTGTTTTTATTCTTGTTCTGTCATTTATAAGTTTGTCTTTGGTTGCCTGCGGTGGAGGGGATACAGCCCCTGCTGCTGAGGAATCAGATAATGGATTTCAGACCATCAGCCTTACTGACGAAGCCCGTGACTGTGTAGAATGTCATGCGACAGAAACGCATGGTATTGTCGAGGATTGGGATGGCAGTAAGCATGCAGATGAGGGTGTTTCTTGTATTGATTGCCACGAAGTTGATGCGAGTTCACCCATGGCTTTGAAAGGTGTCGAAGGTCACGAAGATTTGACAGTTTCGGTGTCTTTGCTAGTTCCTCCCTCTGCATGTGAAGAATGTCATGAAGATGCGGTATCTGAATTCCACGCTAGTGGACATCAACGGGCTGCATTGCAGGTCGAAAACAAGGACTCCATGCAGGCTTTGATGTATCATCACGAAGGACGTGATAATGAAGAACTTGGTGGCGCACCAGGGGAAACTGGTTGTATGCAATGTCACGGTATCCGCTTTGAGTTAGATGATACAGGACATCCCACATCGGAAACGTACCCATCTTCGGGTATTGGCAATATTTATCCTGATGGTGAAGTTGGTAACTGTGCAGTCTGTCACAGCCGCCATACTTTCAGCATAGCTGAATCACGCAAACCTGAGGCTTGTGCTGGATGCCATATTGGTCCAGATCATCCCGATCTTGAGATTTATGAGAACAGTAAGCATGGTCATGTATATGCGACTGAAGGTGAGGAATGGAATTGGGATAGCGCACCTGGCGAATGGGAACCTGGCGATTATCGCGCCCCAACTTGCGCCACTTGTCACATGAGCGGTATTGGTGACTTGGAAGTGACGCACAATGTCAGCCAACGCCTTTACTGGAACTTGTGGGCGAAAGTGTCAAAAGTGCGTAATGATCCCGATCCAATGAGCATGTGGACTGGCGACGGCGAAGCTGGACGCGCTGAAATGAAGCAAGTCTGTGGCGAATGTCATACTGGCACACTTACAGATGGATTCTTTGAAAGCGGTGATAAAGCGGTTCATCTTTACAATGAGGAATACTGGGCACCAGTGGAAGCAATGCGGGTAGAGTTAGCAGAGGCTGGCTTGCTGAAAGAGAATCCTTGGAATGACGAGTTCATGGTACTGCATTATCATATTTGGCATCATGATGGTCGTCGCGCACGACAAGGTTCACTGATGGGCGGCCCAGACTGGGCACATTGGCATGGTTTCTTCATGTTGCAACAGAAATTGTATAGAGCCGAGAGTATCTATCAGGGTCGTATGGAACACGGAGAGATTGAAACGGACTACTTCCCAGGTAGTGTTGAATAGATAGTTAGTCTGTTGATTAGTAACATCTCAATAGTTAGGGGTAAAGACCTGACAGGTTTTACCAAGACCTTTTGTTTTACACGAGTGTCGCAAGGAAACCTGTCAGGTCTCCCCCGATATTTTGAGAAGATACGTTGATTAGACAAAGAAGCCTAGCGATTACTCGCTAGGCTTCTTTGTTTTCTGTATGGCGTATGTTAATATCTCCGTGTGAATAATTTACTTTCTCCTACTACGCCAGCGATGCTGGCGAACAGCTTTTTATTCAAGGAGCTGGGCGTTGATGGATTAACGGCCGTTTCCCAATCTGCTAAAATTCGTAAAGCCAACGTGGGTGAATTCTTTTTTCACGAAGGCGAACCTGCGGAGACATTTTTTGTCGTACGCTCAGGTATGGTGCG
>CAYSDT010000360.1:0-3738 GCA_964429835.1 uncultured Ardenticatenaceae bacterium
CAGCAAGAGTACGGGCTGGAAGTGATTCCATTCCGCCTGTTCAACACCGTTGGGCCGCGCCAAACAGGGCGATATGGGATGGTCATCCCCCGTTTTGTGGCGCAAGCGATAAACGACGAACCCATCACGGTGTATGGCGATGGGACACAATCGCGCTGTTTCTGTGATGTGCGCGATGTGGTGCAGGCGTTGGCGGCACTATCGCTGAAAGATGAGGCGATTGGCAAGCTGTACAACATCGGCAACACGGAAGAAATTAGCATGAATGGATTAGCCGAGCGGGTGCGCGATTTAGCTGAGAGCAATTCATCCATCACCCTGACCCCGTACACGGAAGCGTATGGGCCAGGTTTTGAAGATATGCAACGGCGTGTGCCAGACATTTCGCGCATCAACGCCCTCATCGGCTGGCAGCCGACGCGCACGTTGGACGATATTTTGTTGGCGGTTATTGAAGATAAGAAAAATAATGAATAATGAATAATGAATTGTTAATGGGTGTGTTTCATTTCAGTTGGCTGGCGAATAAATTCGCGCCTACAGTTGCAAAGTCGGCCTTCGCCGACTAGACCTCAGTCGGCGAAGGCCGACTTTGTAATCGTTGCTGCGGCTTTAACCGCCGTGCAACTGTCATTCATTATTAATTATTCCCAATTCATTATTCATTATTTCTTTACGAGGTATTTATGGAAGAAGAACAAGATTTAGTAGACGGTCACAAGTCAGGTTATGTGGCGGTGGTGGGACGGCCGAATGTGGGCAAAAGTACGCTCATCAATGGATTTATGGATCAGAAGATCGCCATCGTCACCCCCAAGCCGCAAACAACGCGGATTCGGCAGTTGGCAATTATCACCGAGCCTGAATATCAGATTATTTTTATGGACACGCCGGGCATGATGAAGCCGCGCCATAAACTGGATGAGTTTATGATGGATACGGCGTTGTCGTCGTTGGTGGATGCGGAGGCGATTTTGTGGCTGGTGGATGTGTCTACCATGCCGGGCGCGGGCGACAGGGCGATTGCGGCGCAGTTGAGTAAGGTGAAAACGGCCGTTCCTATTCTCATCGCCATGAATAAGAGCGACCTGTTGCCGCCAGAAAATGTCATGCCCCATTCTGAGGCGTATCGGGCGTTGTTGCCCACATCGCCATGGCTGCTGTTTTCAGCATTGAAAGGAAACGGCCGTGATGATCTGCTGGCTATGATTGTGGACGCGCTCCCCGAAGGGCCGCGTTACTATCCCGCCGATCAAATCACCGATTTGTACCTGCGTGACCTCGCTGCTGAGTTGATTCGTGAGCAGATTTTGCTGCAATTGCGCGATGAGATTCCTTACGGAACGGCCGTTCAGGTTGAACAGTACAAAGAGCGTGACAACGGTGTCTTATATGTAGGCGCGACGATTTTTATCGAACGCAGCAGCCATAAACGGATCATCATCGGCAAGAAAGGGGCGCAACTACGCAAAATTGGGCAGGCTGCCCGCAAACAAATCGAAAGCATGGCTGGGCAGAAGGTGTATCTCGATTTATGGATCAAAGTCGTCCCCAAATGGCGGCACGACGAACGCGCCGTGCGGCGGATGGGGTACAGGAGCGAGTAGGGAGCGAGTGGCGAATGGCAAGATTGGGCTTGGCGAGTGGTAAGATTGGGCTTGGCGACACCAAGCCCGTACTGTAGGGGCTTGGCGTTGCCAAGCCCATCATCCCCCAAAAATAGGGAGAAGATGAGAGAGCGGGACGTGCAACAAGATTGAGGGTTTTTCGTAGGGAGATGCAGAGAAAATTGTCAATGGGCAATTGTTAATTGTCAATTGTCAACGACAGGAGTAATTATGAGCGAATACGATGAATCTGGAATAAACAGGCGTGGATTTTTGAAGGTGGCGGCAGTAACGGCCGTTGCCGCAGTGGCAACAGGCGGCAGTGCGGCACTGCTGAAATCCCAAAGCATGGGGATAACAACGATCAGCCCCGCACCAGCAGTTGCCATCCCCCCCGTCGCCCCTGCGCGTGGCGTGGCGGCGACGGGTGTTGATCCGACATTGGCCTTGCGGACGCAATTGGCCGCCCTGCAATCCGAAAATGCACAACTACAAGCCGATCTAATGGCGATGGAAGGGCGGTTGGAGTTTGAAACGGCCGTTAGTGACGGCACTGTCAACGCCAACGATGCGCTCCATCTGCAATTGGGTGAAGCAAACGGCCGTGTTAGCGTGATGGCTGGTCTCATCGCCCTGTATGAGCAGCTTGACGAGGTTGATGTTGGCGCGGTGGTGGATGATGGATTAACGGCCGTTACCGATCATTTCAACACCCTCACCGCCGCCCTCCCCGATTTAGACGCAAGCATCGTCGCTGGACGGCTGGCACTTGATGATTTGGAAGCGCACATTCCATTATTGGAAAACGGCCGTGCGTGGCTGGACTTCCAACAGGAAAAACTGAGCAACTATTTTGATGGGGTGGAGAATGTGTTGAAAACGGCCGTTTCTTCAGTCGGCCCCTTCATGCAAATGTTTAACGAATGGGTGCAAAACATGCTCAAATGGCTCCCCTTTGGTTTGGGCGAGAAAACGAGCGCAATCACCGCTTCCATCACCGACCTGTTATTGGAAACGCCGTCAACGATCAGCGGTTTAGATACCAATATCGCCCAACCGCTTGATGTTTGGCTTGGCGCGGCAAATGAGGAAGCCCCATTGCGCGGCGCACTCATCAAACCAATGCGCGATGGGGTATTGGATGGATCAACGGCCGTTATTGCCCAAGTGGAGCAGGTGCGCGATGGATATGAGACGGAGTTGCGGGATAAATTGGAAACGGCCGTTTCTAATCAACGCGCAATTCAGGTTGCCATCGCTCAATATCGGGAAACAAATTCAATTTGACGAAAAAAGCGCAAGTGACTATACTTCCGCCTCTTGGTTCAATATGCGAGTTATGCGCCTGTTGACCAAATGGGCTTAACAAATAGTGCGCTTTTTTGCCGACGTAGCTCAATTGGCAGAGCAATGCTCTTGTAAAGCATAGGTTATGGGTTCAAGTCCCATTGTCGGCTTTAGACACGCTGAAAAGCAAGTCTAGGCATCATGCAAGATAATCTTGCATACGCAATTAACATGGGTTAGTGTCCCGAGTGGCAAAGGGGGCGGGCTGTAAACCCGCTGGCGTCAGCCTTCGTAGGTTCGAGTCCTACCTAGCCCACCAAGCAATGAGCAAGAAACAGTTTTTAGTGCCTGATGACGATTCGGCATTAAAAACTGTTTTATTGTTTACTGTTTGCCCACATAGCTCAGTCGGTAGAGCGCATTCTTGGTAAGAATGAGGTCATCGGTTCAAATCCGATTGTGGGCTTTTGCCCCGTTATCCACGAGGATATCGGGGTCTTCTTGTGAATGGCGATAGGTTGCGATCAAGATTTTCTTGGTGCAGCACAATAAATTAGAGAGGATTTTGAAATGGCTAAAGAAAAATTTATACGCGAGAAGCCGCATGTGAATATCGGCACCATCGGTCATGTGGATCATGGGAAGACGACGTTGACAGCAGCAATTACGAAAACATTGGCAATGAAAGGATTGGCGAGCTTTGAAGCATTCGACCAAATCGACAATGCCCCAGAAGAGCGCGAGCGTGGTATTACCATCGCAATCGCCCATGTGGAATACCAAACCGAGACACGGCATTATGCCCATGTAGATTGCCCAGGTCACCGTGATTACATCAAAAATA